>NZ_JBFTHS010000008.1:0-129901 GCF_056394365.1 Lysinibacillus sp. 10T31 | reverse complement strand
GAGCAAGCTCCTTCTCTGTTCGCTCGACTTGCATGTATTAGGCACGCCGCCAGCGTTCGTCCTGAGCCAGGATCAAACTCTCCATAAAAGAAATTTGATTAGCTCAAATTGTTTTGCTGGCATCATGTTTGATGTCCAAAATTTTGTTTTGTTCACTAACTCGAGGTTAGTTACTGAAAACTTTATTGATTACGTTTTGCTTGTTCAGTTTTCAAGGTTCATTTTTTCAATTACTGCGTCATCTCTTGGCGACTTATACATAATAACATCGATTATTCATGAAAGTCAACACTAAATCATAAGTTTTTTTAAGAACTTTATTTTTTCATATCAATTATGCCTCGGCATAATTGCGTCCGGAGGCTTAACTTCTTTCAGCAGATGTCTTTTGTGCCGAAAGCGTAGCGACAGGTACAGGTGTTTGGACACCCGCTGAAAAGTAGCTTAAATCCGCATTCATCTCACCACCTATAGAGGTGGGAAACTTCTTCTGAAAGAAGTTAAAAATATAGAAACGAGGTCGTTATGATGGTTCGTAAAACGTTGATTTCACTGCTTTTCATCGTAATACTATTTGTCTTTATAAAGCCGATAAATTCTACTATGATTTCTGTATTTAACATTGCTGATGCTCCAGCAGTTGTAACAAAAGGACATTATGGTTCATCACTTATTGTCGAAATTTCTTTCTCTGATGAAACCCTGTTGGACTGGCTTAAAACTGTAAAAGAACCTTATCCGCTTCTTTTGCTAGATGCTGCATGGATTGAACGTTCACCTGAGCACCTAAAAGTCATTCAAGAGCGAAAACTACCTACAGGATTATTAGGACCTGAGGATTCAGTGGATAAACCAATTGATCTTGCCGTCGTTCAAAAAGATATTAATATTTACGAAAAGCATTTTCAAGCAACACCCCTTTGGTTTGCAACACGAAATCACCAGTATTCGCAGGATTTACAAAACAACTTATTTCAACAGCAGATGAATATACTTTCTCCCTCTCTAATCTGGAAAGGTGAAAAGACACCTAAATTACAAAAGGGAGATTTTGTTTTTATGTCTTTACACCAAAATAATAAAATCTCATTTAAAGAGCTGAATACATTTCTACAACAAAATAAATTTATGTCGATTGAAGAAAATATATTCGGCTATAAAGTACAAACTAAAAAATCACCATAAAGTGAAACTTTAATCAGTGGGGATTTTCTTCATCCCCACTGATCATTAGTCTTCACCAATCGGGCTTTTACGGGCAGTTAATCTCCCACCTATCTTCTTTACTTTCGCTAAATTTTGCGGCAGGAGTCATGTACCTGACGTTTCACTTTCGGTAATTACTGCCCGTTAATGCGGGATAAAAAAGAAGTTGCCTCCAACTATAATAGAGGCAACTTCTTTTATGCGTTTTTAGCTTGTTCACGACGTGCTTTACGGCGTGCTTCTAATTTTCGACGATCTTCTTCGGATTTTGCATTATATTTTGGTAATACTAATAATTGATAAGCATTTACAGCGAGTAGTGGAAATAGTAAAAGTGCAACATACTCGTTAATGTTTTCATCGCGACCCATTAATGCAATTGTCCATTCCAGTGTTGTAACGACAACCATAAAAAATAAAGCTGAAATGAACACATGTTTTTTTCCAGTTAATTTTACTTTTTGAATGGCTGTTGCTATAGCACCTAATAGTAATACAATTAACAAGCCAACATAGAATAACCAGCTTTGTCCATCTTTTACACCTGGTATAAAGCGGAAGAATATAATATCAAAAATAGTAAAAGCGATTAATAAAAGCTGTACCCAATTCCATAATGTAAGTGTTCTAAAAATATTAACTCCCACTTGATGGAGCGTTAAATAAGCAAAAAAGCCCGCTTGTGCAATAACACTCATTGTAAATCCTAAGAAAACCATCCATAAAAGCCCGGCCAAAAATTCACCCCAGTGACCGTTTGTTATGTATGGTTGAAAGAAGTCCCATCGAATAAATAAGCTGCAAATTCCGTTGACTGCGCCACCAACGAGCATTGCAAAGAAGAAAAAYTTTGCCCAATTTCGTATCGTCACAACTAAAAGTCCCCCAATTTCTCAATGTATATCTGTACTTATTTTAACAATGCATTGTTAAAAAAGCTATTTCTCATCTTAACCAATACATAAAGTCCTCATAAATGTGAACAATAATTGAAAGAGTCTCTCTATAGAAAGGACTGATTATTGATGCGAAAATTCTTCTTACTACTAATTCTAATGCTTTTTCTTTCTGCCTGTTCACAAGATAAAGCCTCTACCATGTCCTATGATGAAATAAAAAAAATAATGATCGACTCTTTACAAACCGAGGATGGTAAAAAGGCGTTGCGAAAGCTTTTAGAGGAACCAAGTTTCCGTGAATTATTGGTTTTGGAGCATGATGAAGTGAAGAAAGCTACCGAGTCTACCTTGCTTTCCAAAGAAGCAGAAGACTTTTGGAAGAAAACATTCGAAGATCCAAAGTTTAAGGAAACTGTAGCTAAAAGTATGCAAAAGCAACAACAGGATATTATGAAGGAATTAATAAAGGACCCCTCTTTCCAAAAAGATATGGAGGCTTTCTTTGGCCAGCCAGATATGCAAAAGCAGTTAGAGAATATTTTAAAATCCTCCAATATGAGAAAACAAACGGAGGAAATCGTCAAGGAAACGATTGAAAGTCCGCTTATGCAAACAAAATGGCAGGAGCTTATTAGGAAGAGTGCTGGCGAGACAGGTAAAGCTGGCGGCGGTAAAAAAGAAGCTGGTGGCAGCGGTGGAGGTAATGAGCAAAAAGGCTCTGAGTAACCATCCACATATGAAAAACGGATTTCCTCCATTATTTGAGGAAATCCGTTTTCATTGTTCATTTATTTATTTAATTTATTAATGATGTTCGTCGCGATGTCTAAATAAATTTGTCCTGTTGTGTGTTTTTCAGCATAAACAGAAGGTGCAAAATCTTCTTCTGACCAGTCAGGCTGACCAAGAGGAATTTGACCAAGTAGCTCAGTACGTAGCTCTTCTGCTAATTTAGGACCTCCACCTTGACCGAATACGAATTCACGGTCACCTGATTTCGATTCATACCATGCCATGTTTTCAATAACACCTAAAATTTCATGATCTGTTTGTAAAGCCATTGCACCTGCACGAGCTGCAACGAACGCTGCCGTTGGATGTGGTGTTGTTACAACAATTTCTTTTGAAGAAGGAAGCATTTGGTGAATGTCTAATGCAACGTCACCTGTACCTGGTGGTAAATCCAATAGTAGATAGTCTAGTTCTCCCCATTCTACATCACGGAAGAACTGATCTAACACTTTACCTAACATTGGTCCACGCCATACAATCGGTGCGTTATTTTCAACAAAGAAGCCCATTGAAATCATTTTCACACCTAAACGATCAACAGGGAAAATTCGATTGTCTACCACTTTAGGCATATCTGTAACACCCATCATATCAGGTACACTGAATCCATAAATATCAGCATCAATTAAGCCAACCTTTTTACCTAGACGAGCTAATGCAACAGCTAAGTTAACTGATACTGTAGATTTCCCTACACCGCCTTTACCAGAGGCAATTGAAATAACTTGTACTGTGCTAAGTGGAGATAAAATATCTTGTGCCTCAGCCTCAGTTGCTACGCCACGGAAGCTCTGTAGTTTTTCTGCTGACAGCTCTTCGAAACGAATACCGACTGTATTTGCACCCGCTTCTTTCAAAACTTCAACAATTTTCATTTGAAGCTGTAATTGTTCAGGTGTATTTGTTTTAGCAATCGCGATTTTTACACTAACATGATTCTTCTCTTCTTTTATTGCTACATTTGTAATACCGTCTGTTTCTGCAAATGATTTATGTAAAAATGGATCTTGTAGTTGTCCTAGTATTTCTCGTACTTGTTGTTCAGTTATCACGACGAACACTCCCCTTATATTATCTCAATGTTAGTATATCATAATGATTTGATTTACGTTGTGTTGTTGCTCTATTCAATCTTAGCTAACAAATACTCTTCTATACCTTCAACAATGGCATCTCCCATTTTTTCTTGGTATTTCTTATCTGTTAATAGTGCACGTTCTTCATCATTACTTATAAACCCTGTTTCTACTAGTGCAGCAGGTACCTCAGCTTTTTTCAGTAAATATATTTGTTTTATAGACATTGCTTCTCTGTCTGTATTTTTCAAATTAGTGCGAATGGAATCTTGAATGCTCTTTGCTAATAATTCACTTTCAGCATGTCCTTCTTGATGATAAAACACCTGAGCACCACGCCACTTTGTTTCAGGAATGGCATTTGCATGAATAGTAATAAAAAGATCCGGTTTTTCTTTTTCTACTATGTCTTTTCTTAAAAAGATGTCCTGCTTCTTTCGTTCTCTTAATGTTCCATACTTTTCTGATGACGCGTGCTCGTCGATAACATCTCCATCTTTTGTTCGTGTCATTACGACTGTTGCGCCTTTTTTCTTTAATTGCTTCTCCACATGCTGAGCAATTGCAAGTGTAATATCCTTTTCAATTACTTCGCCCTTTGAAGCACCTCCATCCTGACCTCCGTGTCCCGCATCAATGACAATTTTTACGCCACCAAGTGGGTCCGGTAAGAAGAAGTTACGGTTCGAAGCATTCGTTTCATATGCCACGACCACTATACTCATTAGCATAATTACTCCTAGTGCAAGCCAGCGCTTCACCCATATCCACCACCCTTTTACAGATAGTGTACGAAGTTAGTGATTGAACTATGCCAGAAAGTAAAAAAAACTCTCAAGTATTAAAGTTGAGAGTTTGAACTTGTAGTGGAAGATACTTTTTTAGTAATTCTTAAACGGCCTTACTCCATTAATAATACAAGGACTAAAGCCGTTAATTTTTATTTTAGTGTAAATTCTGGTTTAAACTTACCTGTATAAGGTTCATGCTCAACAAATACTGTTATATCCTTACCGTCTTTATCTTTCCCAGTTCTTATATATGTGAATTTCTTATTATTTAGCTCAGTAATTTCGAGCACAGCCCCATATTTATTGTCGCCAATTGAAACATGGGCTCTTAATTTATTTCCATCGATTACATTAAAGTAACCATAGTCACCACGACTTTTACCTGTTTCAGGATTAAAAAATTCATATTTATTCGTATTAGCATCATATTTAGCAATACTAATAAAATTTGTATTATATTGTGTTACATCATTTTTGTTGAAATCTAATACAACTGTTCCTTGCCAAAGCGTACCAGCTAAAATTTTATCCCCATCCACGTCTTTGACAATCGGGCCTGTAGAATTATTTAAAGTTTTATCTGGTGCAGTAAACGTTAGGTGTTTTTCCGTATAAGGGACATGCTCAACGAATACCTCAACATCGCTACCATTTGCATCTTTCCCCATCCGTTTATAAGTAAACATTTTATTTGTTAGCTTAGTAATATCCTCAATTTCTTGGTAATTTTTCGTTTCTGAGATCAATATTCTATGCTTTCCATCATTCGTAAAAAAGAAAATCCCTTTATCGTCGAGGCTTCCAGCTGTTTTTGGATCGAAGAATTCATAGCGTCCTGAATCAGCGTCATATTTCGCAAGGCCAAGTAAATTTGAATTTTCTGCTGTTAAATCTTTATTATTTTTGTCATATACTTTTGTGGCTTGCCAATCTGTACTACTAAGAATTTTAGCATTCGCATGACCGTCTGTTATTTCTACCTTTCTTTGATCTGTAGTATTTCCTGTTCTTACTTCTTCAGTTTTTTTTACGTCAGTTTTATTACCACATGCACCAAGAAGTGCAACTGCTGCAAGTGATAATATTAATAGCCTTTTCATATATTGACCTCCATTTTCAGAATAAACAACCTAAAAGTAGTATCAGCCATTTCTATATAAAATACACATCACAGTTGCTATTAATATTCAAGACAACAACAGTGCCTTAGGATTGAAGTATCAAAGCTTTTCTGCACAAAAAAAACCCTCTCTCGAAAATTCGAGAAAGGGTTGTAAACGCTGATATAACAACGATATTAACGTTTTGAGAACTGAGGTGCACGACGAGCGCCGCGTAGACCTGGTTTTTTACGTTCTTTCATGCGTGAATCACGAGTAAGTAATCCAGCAGATTTTAATGCAGCACGGAAATCTGGGTCTACTTGAAGTAGAGCACGAGCGATACCGTGACGTACTGCACCAGCTTGACCAGTGTATCCACCACCGTTAACGTTTACGTGGATATCATAGCTTCCTGTAGTTTCAGTAGCTACTAATGGTTGTTTAATTACTTCACGTAAAGCAGCGAATGGTACGTATTCTTCGATTTCACGTTTGTTGATAACAATTTTACCTGTACCTGGTACTAAACGTACGCGAGCTACAGAGCTTTTACGGCGACCAGTGCCGATGTATTGAACTTGTGCCAAAGTAATATCCTCCTCTTAATTTATATTATCCGCGAAGCTCGTAAGCTTCTGGTTTTTGTGCAGCATGTGGATGCTCTGTTCCAGTGTAAACGTTAAGTTTAGTGAACATTTTGCGACCTAAAGAGTTTTTAGGAAGCATCCCTTTAATTGCTAATTCGATCATTCTTGTTGGGTACTTATCTAGCATTTCACCAGCAGTACGAGTTTTTAAACCACCCGCAAATTGAGTATGGTGACGGTAAAGTTTACCCTCTAATTTGTTACCAGTTAAATGGATTTTGTCAGCGTTGATGATGATTACGTGATCACCTGTGTCAACGTTTGGTGTGAATGTTGGTTTATGTTTACCACGTAAGATAGCAGCTACTTCAGAAGCTAAACGTCCAAGAGTTTGGCCTTCTGCATCAACTACTAGCCATTTACGGTCTACTTCGTGACCTTTAGCCATGAATGTTGTACGCATGTATATATCCTCCTAATCGATTCGATTACCGTTATTTTTCATTAAACTACACTATAAGTTTTCGGGGCTTATTTGTGGTGGTAATGAAAATACCATCTGTTATCATATAATGAATGACTTTTAAAGTCAAGCAATTTCAATAAACACCTGGAGAAGTTGTTCAGATTCACTGATTGTTAAAATTAGGGCATTTGTGAGCCTTCATTTTGTAAAATACAAAAAAATCCCCCAGTTGTTCTTCTTAATGACTCATCCCATAACATGGGGTTGATTTCTCCTTGGCATAAATGCGTCCGGATTACATCCATTGAAAGAGAACCACATCCACATTCATCTCACCACCTTAAGAGGTGGAAGTTTTCTACTGAATGTAGATAAATGGCATGCGTTCTAACAAGTGGCATCTTAACTTTTGGTAATGAACCTTTCTAATAGAAGACTTTCTCAAGATACAGACCTTGAGGAGGTGCAGTCTTGCCCGCCTTATCACGATTCATAGAATTAACGACCAACTCCACGTTCTCAATGTCACGACGTCCTATACCAACTTCCCACAGTGTGCCTGCAATAATACGTACCATATTATATAAGAAGCCATTTCCTTCAATCACCATATGAAGCTCCTCACCATACCATTCAAATTGTAGTGAAGTTACTGTACGCACCTTATCTTTGACACTTGTATTAGCTGCACAAAAGCAAGTAAAGTCATGTGTACCGATAATAGCCTTTGCTGCCTCCTGCATTGCCTCAACATTTGGTTTCACACCATTTGTCTCTACAGTGTATTGTCTGCGGAATGGACTCTGTACAGGCTCACATGACCATATATATCGGTACCTCTTTCCTGTTACACTGTAGCGCGCATGAAAATCAGCAGCTACTTCTTCCATCGACATTACCCGAATATCTCTTGGCAGTTGAACATTTAATGCCTTCATGTATTTATCTACTGGGATCGCGAGTGGTGAATCAAAATGCAATGTTTGGCCTGTTGCATGCACCCTTGCATCTGTACGTCCACTAGCTGTTATCTTTATCTTTTCCCCTTTATGCATAATGGCTAGAACACGCTCAACCTCAGCTTGTACTGTACGCTCTCCAGGCTGTACTTGATACCCGGAAAATTGCGTTCCATCATAACTTATAATTGCTTTTAATCGTCGCATAAAGTTTACTCCTTTTAACTTCTATAGAAGAATAGTAAAGCGGCCATTGCTACTAATAACACAAGTGCAAATGTATCACTCATATCCCATTTTAGCTTGCGATATCTCGTACGCCCTTCGCCTCCACGGTAGCCTCTTACTTCCATAGCTGTTGCTAAATCCTCGGCTCTTTTAAAAGCACTTACAAAGAGAGGTACCAGTAATGGCACAACCGCTTTAATACGATCCTTTATTGGTCCAGAAGATAAATCCGAACCACGTGCCATTTGTGCTTTCATAATTTTATCTGTTTCATCCATTAACGTTGGAATAAAGCGCAATGAAATAGACATCATCAAAGCTAATTCATGTACTGGCACTTTCACCGCTTTTAATGGATTTAGCAGTACTTCAATGCCATCCGTAATTGAAATCGGTGATGTTGTAAGCGTTAAGATAGATGTCATAAACACTAGAACTAGAAAACGTATCGAAATAAATATCCCTTGTCGGATACCTTCTTCATAAATGGTAATAAACTTCCACTCAAATACTATGGCACCTTCTTTCGTCATAAATATATGAATTAAGAAGGTAAACGCCATTAAAAAAAGTACGGGCTTTAGACCATTTATTAAAAAATACAGACGAATATTTGATATTAGCACAATGAGTAAGGTAAACGCTAATAGCAAGGCATATGTCACTGTATTGTTTGCTAAAAAAACAATAATAATAAATGCAAACACAAATATAAGCTTTGATCGTGGATCGAGCTTATGCACTGGAGAATCTCCGGGAAGGAAGCGACCAAATATCATTTTCTCCATCATGACTGTCCACGCTCCTCTCTGAGTACCCGAGCAATTTCAGTTGCTAGCTCTTCTTCGGTTAAGCATATCTTTGAGAAGGATTTGTTTATCATTGTTTCGATTTTTTGTTGAAAGCGTACGATACGAGGTGGTTCTAAGCGGAAATTTTTTAATGTTTCTACATCTTTGAAAATTTCTTGCGGTGTGCCACTTAGTACATTTTTCCCTTCATGCATAATGACAATATTGTCTGCATAACGAGCTGCGTCCTCCATACTGTGCGTTACAAGAATCGTCGTTAGGCCGCGTTCCTTGTGTAGCTTATAAAACATATCCATAATCTCTTTCTGGCCGCGTGGATCAAGACCTGCAGTTGGTTCATCTAAAACAATAACTTCAGGTTCCATCGCTAAAACGCCAGCAATTGCTACCCTACGCATTTGTCCACCCGATAAATCAAAAGGTGATTTCTCAAGTACGTTCTCTGGTAAGCCTACTAAGCCTATAAGTTCTTTTGCTCGTGCTTCCGCCTCTTGCTCCGAAACACCAAAGTTCATAGGCCCAAACATAATATCCTTTAATACAGTTTCTTCAAATAGCTGATGCTCGGGAAATTGAAACACAATACCAACCTTTTGACGTACAGTCTTTAAATCCTTTGCCTTTTTTCCAGCTACAACAATGCGATCTCCAATATGTACTTCCCCAGAGGTTGGTCTTAGAAGTGCATTAAAATGCTGAAGAATTGTCGATTTACCGGAACCCGTATGTCCGATAATTGCCTGATACGTATGTGAAGGGATTTCAAAATCCACATCGAATAATGCACGTTTTTCAAAAGGTGTACCCTGTGAATAAGCATAGCTTACTTGTTGAAGTTTGATGTCCATAAATCATTCACCAACTCTTCTTCTGTCATATGTTGTCCCAATAACGGAACACCTTCCTTTTGCAATAACTTAGATAACTTCATGGCAAATGGTAAGTCTAGTCCAAACTCAACTAGCTTGTCCCCAAATGCAAAAATTTCAGCAGGTGTACCCTCAGCAAATTTCTTTCCATCATTCATAAAGAGAACACGATCTGCAAGCATGGCTTCCTCTAAATCATGCGTAATAGATATTACCGTTAACCCTGTTTCAGCACGTAAAGTTTGAACTGTTTGTAATACCTCAGCACGCCCCTGTGGATCTAGCATAGAAGTAGCTTCATCTAATATAAGGAGCTTTGGTTTCATCGCAAGTGCACCTGCAATGGCAACACGCTGCTTTTGACCACCTGATAAGTGATGTGGCTCATGGTCTAAAAAATCACTCATTTTTACTTGCTCAAGTGCTGCATGTACACGTCCTACCATCTCTTCAAACGGCACTCCGTTATTTTCAAGAGCAAAAGCAACATCATCTTGCACTGTCGCTCCAACAAATTGATTGTCTGGATTTTGGAAAACCATGCCTATTTGTGAACGACTTTCCCATAGGTTTGCTTCACTTAAAGGTTCACGTAATATACGTACATCGCCCTGCTGTGGGTATAGCAAGCCATTCATAAGCTTTGCAATGGTGGATTTACCAGAACCGTTATGGCCCACTATGGCAATCCATTCCCCTTCCTGAACCGCAAAGCTTACATTTTCAACAGCATTGCGACTTTCTTTTTCTTCTGGTGTATATGAAAATGTCACATTATTTAATGATAAAATTTCTGGCATTTCTAGAACTCCTCTCTACATGCTCAGCTCTACTAACTAACTTACACTTTTTTATGTATGAATTCTACTACAATCATTATGTCGATAAAAGAAAAGTGCTAATATCACTTTTTATTTATTTTTTTAAAACAAATAGGACTAAATATAATTTATAAGATACATCGAATTATGGAGTGAAGCACCACATTCTGGTGACTGCCATTCTATAAATCAGCCTATAAAAAAAAGCACCACTAATTGGCGCTATCATACTTCCCTAAAAAATAAAAAAGCGCGCACCTCATTCGATAGAAATGCGCTAGTCGTTACATTTTCAAGAAACACGGGTGCTCAAGCCCTTGTTCCGTCTGAATGAGGTGCGGAGAGCTAAACGAGACGCCACACAACAGTGTCCGCTCATCATAACGCTCAGCTTAATTATTTGTCGTATAAATCGTTTATAAAAGAAAGAGGGTGGTGATTCCACCCTCTTCACCACTTGTCTTCTCTTATGATTAAACTAATTCAATCACTACAACAGGTGCACCGTCACCACGACGAGGACCTACTTTAAGAATACGAGTGTAACCACCTTGACGTTCTGCATAACGTGGTGCAACATCATCAAATAACTTTTGAAGTGCAAATGAAGTTGTTTCGTTACCTTCTGCATCAGTAGTTGTTACTAGTTCACGACGGATGAATGCAGCAGCTTGACGGCGTGCATGTAAATCACCGCGTTTACCTAAAGTAATCATTTTTTCAACAGCTTTACGTACTTCTTTAGCGCGAGCTTCAGTAGTTTCGATACGCTCGTTGATGATTAAATCAGTAGCTAAGTCACGTAACATCGCTTTACGTTGAGAACTTGTACGACCAAGTTTTCTGTAACCCATGGATGTTTCCCTCCTTTATAAAAAATATCTGATCTTGTAAGTTTTGTTTAAATCGCTTAGTCTTCTTTGCGTAACCCTAAACCAAGCTCTTCTAACTTCGCTTTTACCTCTTCAAGTGACTTACGTCCAAGGTTACGAACTTTCATCATATCGTCTTCTGACTTATTCGCAAGTTCTAGTACTGTGTTAATACCAGCGCGTTTTAAGCAGTTATAAGAACGAACAGAAAGATCAAGTTCTTCGATAGTCATCTCTAAAACTTTTTCTTTTTGATCTTCTTCTTTTTCGACCATGATTTCAGCAGTTTGTGCCTCGTCTGTCATGCCAACGAAGATGTTTAGATGCTCGGTTAAAATTTTTGCTCCGAGCGAAATCGCCTCTTTCGGACCGATGCTACCATCTGTCCACACATCAAGAGAAAGTTTATCGTAGTCAGAAGACTGACCTACACGAGTATTTTCCACTTGGAAATTGACGCGTGATACTGGAGTGTAAATAGAGTCGATCGGGATCACGCCGATAGGAAGATCCTCACGTTTGTTTTGATCAGCAGGAGTGTAACCACGGCCGCGTTGTGCATACATACGCATACGTAAATGACCGTTTTTAGCGATTGTTGCAATATATAGATCCGGGTTTAAAATTTCTACATCACTGTCATGTGTAATGTCAGCAGCTGTAACTGTACCATCGCCTTTTACATCAATCTCAATAACTTTTTCTTCGTCAGAGTAGATTTTAAGAGCTAGTTTTTTCACGTTCAAAATAATTGAAGCTACATCCTCTACAACGCCTTCTACAGTTGAGAATTCGTGAAGAACACCGTCAATTTGAATTGAAGTGACAGCAGCTCCTGGTAATGAAGACAGAAGGATACGACGTAAAGAATTACCCAAAGTGTTTCCATATCCGCGTTCAAGCGGTTCTACAACAAACTTTCCATATTTGGAATCTTCGCTGATCTCCACCGTTTCAATCTTTGGTTTTTCAATTTCGATCATTTTATTTACCCTCCTTCAAAACATCGAATGTATAGGTTCTTTCCATCATAGATTCGATCGTCAATGACGTATCGTTTATTATCTGCACAAGACAGTCTGTACAAAAAATGATGTTCTCATACAATATGAGACGCACCCATTACACGCGACGACGTTTTGGCGGACGGCAACCATTATGAGGAACTGGAGTAACGTCTTTAATAGCAGTTACATCTAAACCAGCAGCTTGAAGTGCACGAATTGCAGCTTCACGACCTGCACCAGGACCTTTAACAGTTACTTCCAACGTTTTCAGACCATGTTCAAGGGATGCTTTAGCAGCAGTTTCTGCAGCCATTTGAGCAGCGAATGGTGTAGATTTACGTGAACCACGGAAACCAAGAGCACCAGCACTTGACCAAGATACAGCGTTACCTTGCATATCTGTAATCGTTACGATTGTATTGTTGAATGTAGAACGAATGTGTGCAATACCAGATTCGATATTCTTTTTCACACGACGTTTACGAGTTTGTTGTTTACGAGCCATGTTAAGAAGGAACCTCCTTTACTGATTATTTTTTCTTGTTCGCTACTGTTTTACGAGGACCTTTACGCGTACGCGCATTGTTCTTCGTATTTTGACCACGAACAGGTAAACCACGACGGTGACGGATACCACGGAATGAACCGATTTCCATCAGACGTTTGATATTTAATGAAGTTTCGCGACGTAAGTCACCTTCAAGTTTGTATGAGTCTAATTGTTCACGGATTTTGTTTAACTCATCTTCAGTTAAGTCGCGTACGCGTGTATCTTCTGAAATGCCTGCGTCAGCTAATACTTTCTGAGCTGTAGTTTTACCAATACCGTAAATGTAAGTTAATGAAATTACCACGCGTTTGTCGCGAGGAATGTCAACACCAGCAATACGTGCCATGTACGTTGTGCACCTCCTTTAGAATTAACCTTGTTTTTGTTTGTGTTTAGGATTTTCACAAATTACCATTACTTTACCGCGTCGGCGAATTACTTTACATTTTTCGCAGATCGGTTTTACAGATGGTCTTACTTTCATCTCAACCTAACCTCCTTAGTAGTCCGGAGCGCAAAAGATTATTTAAAACGGTATGTGATACGACCGCGAGTTAAATCATAAGGAGATAACTCGATAGTAACCTTATCTCCAGGTAGAATACGGATAAAGTGCATACGAATCTTACCAGAAACGTGTGCTAGAATCACATGTCCATTTTCTAATTCTACCTTAAACATCGCGTTTGGCAAAGTCTCAACAACTGTCCCTTCGACTTCAATTACATCATCTTTCGCCATCTACTCTGTCTCCTCTCTATATGCAAATTAAAGTTCTCATCGTTACATCAAACGGATATCTGCTGCAACTATAGAAGCAACCTCGTTTCAACATATGTTTGGATTGTATGAGAGATGTTTGAAAGACGCTCGTCTGGTTTCGCTTCACACAATCCACGGAACATACAGAACCATTAAGGGCACTGATCTCCCATGTTTACACGAATACCGGAATGTCTTTGATGAGATATTCATACCCGTTACACAGATGCTTCCACGAAACCCATTATACTCTTTCAAAAGTAATGTTGCACTTTTTAAAAGAAATATATACCGGGCACAATATGCTTTTGCAACTCTCAAAAAATTATGTTTCGGTGTTGCTCCCGCATGCCTCCCGCGGAAGCAGTATTCTGCGCCCGGAGCCGGGTATCAGCTGCGGCTGCCCTGTAATAGAGCATCAAGATCAGCAAACACTTTGTTAATATCTTGCTGTCCATCTATATTTGTTAACACATCTTTACCTTCATAGTAGTCAAGTAAAGGTTGTGCTTGTTTCATATTTACTTCCAGACGGTTTGCAACCGTTTCAGGATTATCATCCGCACGTGTATAAAGCTCGCCACCATCTTTATCACATTTCCCTTCCTCAGCTGGAGGATTGAAAACTAGGTGATAAGATGTACCACAAGTTTTACAAATACGACGACCTGATAGACGAGCAACTAGCTCATCTTTTTCAACTTGGATGTTAATTGTATGTTCAATAGCTTTACCAAGATCAGCAAGGATGCTGTCTAAAGCTTCAGCTTGAGGAACAGTACGTGGGAATCCATCTAATAAGAAGCCCTTTTCACAATCATGTTTAGCAAGTCGTTCACGAACAATACCAATCGTTACTTCATCCGGTACTAGAGCACCTTGATCCATAAACGATTTAGCCTGCAAGCCTAGTTCTGTACCATCTTTAATAGCGGCACGGAACATATCGCCTGTAGAAATATGAGGAATCGCGTACTTCTCAACAATTTTATCTGCCTGAGTACCTTTACCAGCACCTGGCAGACCCATTAAAACGATATTCATACGGAAATATTCCTCCCACAAAAGGTTTGCTGATTTCAGGAAACGATGGAACGTTCCCTAAAAACCAACATTATTTCATAAAGCCTTTGTAGTGACGTTTAACAAGTTGAGATTCTAGCTGTTTCATCGTCTCCAGCGCTACGCCGACTACGATAATAATACTAGTACCACCGATTTGCACTGTGGCAGGTAGATTCATAAAGTTTATGATTATAATCGGCATTGCTGAAATAACAGTTAAGAAAATCGCACCGACAAATGTCAGACGATATAACACGCTTGTTAAATACGTTTGCGTACTCTCACCAGGACGAATACCCGGGATGTAAGCACCTTGCTTTTTCAAGTTATCTGCCACATTTTCTGGATTCACTTGTACGAATGCATAGAAATATGTGAACGCGATGATTAATGCGATGTAAACAACCATCCCAACAGGTTTTGTATAATCAAACGTGTGTTGAATGAATGTTGATATAGCACCATCACCAAATAAAGGAGCTATCGTACGTGGTGCCATCATAAACGCTGATGCAAAGATTACCGGAATAACCCCTGCAGCATTTACTTTTAACGGTAAATGCGTTTGTTGAGCACCAGTTTGTTGATTGCGTCCAGTAACTCGTTTTGCATATTGAATTGGAATTTTACGTAACGCTTGTTGCACGTAAATAACGCCAATAACAACTGCAAGCAAGACTAAAACAAGTAAACCAAGAATTACTAGATTGATAAATAGTTTATCTCCAGCACCCTCGATTTGCTGTGCATAGATTTGGTTAATGCCATTCGGTAATGCCGCAACGATACCTGCGAAAATCACAACAGAAATACCATTCCCAACACCATGCGCAGTAATTTGTTCAGCAAGCCATACTAGGAATGCTGTACCCGCTGTTAATACAATAGAAATCGTAACATATGTTAAAATTCCTTCTTCTTTAATCAATGATCCGCCGTACATTCTGTTAAAACCAAATGACATTGCGAATGATTGGATAAAAGCAAGAATAATTGTAAAGTAACGAGTAAATTGAGCAAGTTTACGTCTTCCGACTTCACCTTGCTTTGCCCACTCAGCAAATTTCGGTACTACGTCCATTTGCAATAACTGAACAATGATTGAAGCAGTGATGTAAGGCATAATTCCCATCGCAAAGATAGAGAAGTTTTTCAAAGCACCACCGCCAAAAGTATTCAGGAAACCAACGAGATTGAACTCATCAGTTGCCTTTAATACATTAGCGTCAACGTTTGGTACTGGTACAAACGTACCAATACGGAAAACGATTAACATTAAAAGAGTGAAAATGATTTTATTTCGTATATCTCGAACACGCATAAAGTTAGAGATCGTCTGAAACATTAAATCACCTCAGTAGTTCCACCGGCATTCTCGATTGCTTCTTTAGCTGAAGCAGAGAATTTATGAGCTTTTACTGTAAGCTTTTTATCAAGAGTTCCGTTTCCAAGAACTTTAATTCCAGCTTTTTCATTGCTCACAAGACCAGTTTCAAGTAATAATGCAGTTGTTACCTCTGCACCATCTTCAAAACGGTTTAATGTGTCAAGATTAACGATCGCGTACTCTTTACGGTTAATGTTAGTAAAGCCGCGTTTCGGTAAACGACGGAATAAAGGGTTTTGACCACCTTCGAATCCTGGGCGTACACCGCCGCCAGAACGAGAGTTTTGACCTTTATGACCTCTACCTGCAGTTTTACCGTTACCAGAACCGATACCGCGACCTACGCGGTTACGTACTTTACGGGAACCTTCTGCTGGTTTTAACTCATGAAGTTTCATATTGGATGGCACCTCCTTGTTCATTAATTAAAAATTAGTTTTCTTTTACAGTAACTAAGTGCGCTACTACATCGATCATACCGCGAGTTGCTGCATTGTCAGCTTTCTCTACAGTTTGGTTTAATTTACGTAAACCTAGAGCTTCAATAGTTTTGCGTTGTGCTGGTTTAGAACCAATCACAGATTTTGTAAGGGTGATTTCTAATTTGTTAGCCATTATCTTTCCCCCCTTATCCTAATATTTCTTCCACTGATTTACCACGTAATTTAGCTACGTCCTCTACGCGTTTTAATTCAGTTAAACCTTGAATAGTTGCACGCACCATATTGATTGGTGTGTTAGTTCCAAGAGATTTTGAAAGAATATCAGTAATACCAGCAAGTTCTAGTACGGCACGTACTGGACCACCAGCGATAACTCCTGTACCAGGAGCAGCAGGTTTAATTAGGATTTCTCCTGCACCAAAGCGACCTTGCACTAAGTGTGGAGTTGTTCCACCTACGCGTGGCACTTCGATTAAGTTTTTCTTCGCATCTTCAACAGCTTTACGGATAGCATCTGGCACCTCTTGAGCTTTACCAGTACCGAAACCAACGTGACCGTTTTTATCGCCAACTACAACTAATGCTGTGAAGCGGAAGCGACGTCCACCTTTAACAACTTTAGCAACACGGTTAATAGTAACTACGCGTTCTTCAAGTTCTCCAAGTTTGTTTGCGTCAATTCGACTCATGAAATGTGTCCCTCCTTTTTATTAAAATTGTAAACCGTTCTCGCGTGCAGCTTCAGCTAAAGCTTTTACGCGTCCATGATATAAGTAACCACCACGGTCAAATACTACAGCAGTAATATTTTTTTCCGTAGCGCGTTTTGCGATTGATTCACCGACTTTAGTTGCAGCATCAACATTGCTACCAGCAGCATCAAAACCATTTTCTTGAGAAGATGCGCTAACAATTGTTACGCCTGCTACGTCATCGATAAGTTGAGCGTAGATGTTCTTGTTAGAACGGAATACGTTTAAGCGTGGACGCTCAGCAGTACCCGTAATTTTAGAACGTACGCGTGCATGACGTTTTTTACGAACCTGATTTTTATCTTGTTTCGTAATCACAAGGGTCACTCCTTTCTAATGCTTAGGCAGCATTATTTACCTGTTTTACCTTCTTTACGACGAACATATTCGCCTTCATAACGGATACCTTTACCTTTGTAAGGCTCTGGTGGACGCACGTCACGGATGTTAGATGCAAGAGCACCAACACGTTCTTTGCTGATACCTTTAACGATGATTTTAGTGTTTGAAGGAACTTCAACTTCTAGACCATCTTCAGGTGTGAACTCAACTGGGTGTGAATAACCTACGTTAAGAACAAGTTTTTTACCTTGTAATTGCGCACGGTAACCGACACCGATAAGTTCTAATGATTTTTCGAAACCTGCAGAAACACCAGTAATCATGTTCGCTAATAGCGCACGAGTTGTACCGTGGTTTGTGCGGTGTTCTTTTGAATCAGAAGGACGAGATACAGTAATTACGTTACCTTCTTGCTCAATTTTCATATCTTGGTGGAAAGAACGAACAAGTTCGCCTTTAGGACCTTTAACGGTAACTGAGTTGTCAGCTGCAACAGTAACAGTTACGTTAGCTGGTACCTCGATAATTTTTTTACCTACACGAGACATTTAGTTGCACCTCCATTCATTTATTGCTAATTACCAAACGTATGCTAGAACTTCGCCGCCAACTTGTTTAGCGCGAGCTTCTTTATCTGTTAATAAACCTTGTGAAGTTGACACTAAAGCGATACCAAGACCGTTCAGTACTTTAGGCACTTCATTTGTTTTTGCATATACTCGTAGACCAGGTTTAGAAATACGTTTTAAACCAGTGATAACGCGCTCGTTATCTTTACCGTATTTTAAGAAGATACGGATGATACCTTGTTTGTTGTCTTCCACGTATTCTACGTCACGTACGAAACCTTCACGCTTTAAAATTTCAGCGATTTCTTTTTTCACGTTGGAAGCTGGTACTTCTAACTTCTCGTGACGAACCATGTTCGCATTACGAATGCGAGTAAGCATATCTGCAATCGGATCAGTCATTGTCATTACATTTACCTCCTTCCCAAATTAGGGGATTACCAGCTGGCTTTTTTCACGCCAGGAATTTGTCCCTTATATGCAAGTTCTCGGAAACAAATACGGCAAAGTTTGAATTTGCGATATACAGAGTGTGGACGACCACAGCGTTCACAACGTGTATATTCTTGCACTTTAAACTTTTGCTTACGTTGTTGTTTAACGATCATAGATTTTTTAGCCACGTTTTCGCCCTCCTTGTTTAAATTACTTTTGGAACGGCATACCGAATTGTGTCAATAACTCGCGAGCTTCTTCATCAGAATTCGCTGTCGTTACGATCACGATGTCCATACCGCGTACTTTTGAAACTTTATCGTAATCGATTTCTGGGAAAATTAGTTGCTCTTTAACACCTAAAGTGTAGTTACCGCGACCATCGAATGCTTTTTTAGAAACACCACGGAAGTCACGTACACGAGGTAGTGAAATTGAGATTAATTTGTCCAAGAATTCATACATACGCTCACCGCGTAATGTAACTTTAGCACCGATAGGCATACCTTCACGTAGACGGAAACCTGCGATCGATTTTTTCGCTTTAGTTACTACTGGTTTTTGACCAGTGATAATTGTTAATTCTTCTACAGCTGCATCTAATGCTTTTGAGTTTTGAACTGCGTCACCAACACCCATGTTGATAACGATTTTGTCAACTTTCGGCAATTGCATAACTGATTTATATCCAAACTTGCTCATAAGAGCAGGAGAAACTTCATTTAAATATTTTTCTTTTAGGCGGCTCATTTGTGTACCTCCCTTCTTTTATAGAAATTAGTCGATTACTGCACCTGATTTTTTTGCAACACGAACTTTTTTACCGTTTTCGATTTTATAACCTACACGAGTCGGCTCGCCAGATTTAGGATCGATTAGCATTACGTTCGAAACGTGAATTGCAGCCTCTTGGCTTACAATTCCACCTTGTGGATTCAATTGGTTAGGTTTTACGTGTTTTTTCACGATGTTCACACCTTCAACAAGAACGCGATCTTGTTTAGGGTAAGAAGCAAGAATAACGCCTTCTTTGCCTTTATCCTTACCAGTGATAACCTTAACCTTGTCACCTTTTTTTACATGCATGCTGTCGCACCTCCTTGATTGGCACTATCATGAAATTAAAGAACTTCTGGAGCTAGAGAAACGATTTTCATGAAGTTGCTGTCACGTAATTCACGTGCAACAGGTCCGAAAATACGAGTTCCGCGTGGTGATTTATCATCACGAATAATTACACAAGCATTTTCATCAAATTTGATGTACGTACCATCTTTACGACGTACGCCTGATTTAGTACGAACGATAACAGCTTTAACAACGTCACCCTTCTTAACAACGCCACCTGGTGTTGCTTTCTTAACTGTACAAACAACGATATCACCGATGTTAGCAGTTTTACGGCCAGAGCCACCAAGGACTTTAATTGTAAGAACTTCACGTGCACCTGAGTTGTCAGCAACTTTCATACGACTTTCTTGTTGGATCACTTAGGTTACCTCCCTTCGGAAATTGGTTGTTCCGAAATAGTTATTAAATAATAACCGCTTTTTCTACAACTTCAACTAGACGGAAACGTTTAGTTGCTGATAGCGGGCGAGTTTCCATGATACGTACGATATCACCGATTTTCGCTGTGTTTAACTCATCATGAGCCTTAAACTTTTTAGAGTATTTTACACGTTTACCATAAAGCTTGTGCTTTTTGTGAGTTTCAACTAAAACAGAAATAGTTTTGTCCATTTTATCTGAAACAACGCGGCCCGTGTAAACTTTGCGTTGATTACGCTCAGTCATACTTGAAAACCTCCTTTATCAGTTATTTGCACTGATTTCTCTTTCACGAATAACAGTTTTCATACGCGCGATTGCTTTACGCACTTCACGAATACGAGCTGTGTTTTCTAATTGACCAGTCGCCAATTGGAAGCGAAGGTTGAAAAGCTCTTCTTTCAGTGATTTCACTTTTAACTCTAATTCAGAAGTGGCAAGGTCACGGATTTCATTAGCTTTCATTAGATTCACCACCAGTTTCTTGACGTTTTACGATCTTACATTTAACAGGAAGCTTATGTGATGCTAAACGAAGTGCTTCACGTGCGATCTCTTCAGATACACCAGCGATTTCGAACATTACTTTTCCTGGTTTTACTACTGCTACCCAACCTTCAGGAGAACCTTTACCAGAACCCATGCGGACTTCTAGAGGTTTTTTAGTGTAAGGTTTATGCGGGAAGATTTTAATCCAAACTTTACCGCCACGTTTCATGTAACGAGTCATCGCGATACGTGCAGATTCGATTTGACGGTTAGTAATCCAGCTAGCTGTTTGAGCTTGTAAGCCCCATTCGCCGAAAGATACTTCTTTACCGCCTTTCGCTTCGCCACGCATGTTTCCGCGGTGTTCACGACGGTATTTTACGCGTTTAGGCAATAACATATCATTTGCCTCCTTCCACAGATTTCTTCGTAGGAAGAACTTCACCACGGTAGATCCATACTTTAACGCCTAATTTACCGTAAGTAGTGTCAGCTTCTGCGTGTGCATAGTCGATGTCAGCACGTAGAGTATGAAGTGGAACAGTTCCTTCACTATAGTGTTCAGCACGCGCGATATCAGCGCCACCTAAACGACCAGATACTTGTGTTTTAATTCCTTTTGCACCAGCACGAATTGTGCGTTGGATCGCTTGCTTTTGCGCACGACGGAATGATACACGGTTTTCTAATTGACGAGCGATATTTTCAGCTACTAGACGAGCGTCAAGATCAGCACGTTTGATTTCGATAATGTTGATGTGTACACGTTTACCAGTTAAATCGCTAAGGTATTTACGAAGATTCTCAACTTCAGAACCACCTTTACCGATTACCATACCTGGCTTCGCAGTGTGAATTGTAATGTTTACACGGTTTGCAGCGCGTTCGATTTCAACTTTAGAAACAGAAGCGTCTTTAAGAGCCGTTTCAATATATTTACGCACTTTGATGTCTTCGTGAAGTAGAGTTGCATAGTCTTTTTCAGCGTACCATTTTGACTCCCAGTCACGAATAATACCAACGCGCAGTCCTATTGGATGTACTTTTTGACCCACGGATTAACCCTCCTTCTTCTCAGATACCACTAGTGTAATGTGGCTTGTGCGTTTGTTAATTGCGCTTGCACGTCCTTGTGCACGTGGACGGAAACGTTTTAATGTTGGACCTTCATCAACGAAAACTTCAGAAACTACTAAAGAGTTGATGTCAAGATCGTAGTTGTGTTCAGCGTTAGCAACTGCAGATTTTAATACTTTTTCAACGACTGGAGACGCCGCTTTTGGAGTATGACGTAAAATTGCAACTGCCTCACCAACTTGCTTACCTCGAATTAAGTCTACAACTAGACGGACTTTACGAGGAGCAATGCGAACAGTACGAGCGATAGCTTTAGCTTGTGTCATTAGGATTTACCCCCTCTCAAAATTAGCGTCTTGTTTTCTTGTCGTCTGCACCGTGACCTTTGTAAGCACGTGTTGGTGCGAATTCACCAAGTTTGTGGCCTACCATGTCTTCTGTTACGTATACAGGAACGTGTTTACGTCCATCATAAACAGCAATCGTTAAACCGATAAAAGTAGGGAAAATTGTAGAACGGCGAGACCAAGTTTTAATAACTTGTTTCTTCTCAGAAGCCTCTTGTGCTTCCACTTTTTTCATTAAGTGGTCATCAACAAAAGGTCCTTTTTTCAAGCTGCGACCCATGTAGGAACCTCCCTCCGTGATTCCACCACGGCTCTCACATAGAACCGTAGTTTAACCACATTATTTTTTACGACTACGGATGATGAATTTATCCGTTTTGTTTTTCTTCTTGCGAGTTTTGTAACCAAGTGCTGGTTTACCCCAAGGAGTCATTGGTGATTTACGTCCGATTGGAGAACGTCCTTCACCACCGCCGTGTGGGTGATCGTTAGGGTTCATTACAGAACCACGAACTGTTGGGCGTTTACCTAACCAACGGCTACGACCTGCTTTACCGATGTGTACTAGTTCGTGTTGTTCGTTACCAACTTGACCGATTGTAGCGCGGCAAGTAGCTAACACTAAACGTACTTCACCAGATTGTAGACGAACGATTACGTACTTGTCTTCACGACCAAGTACTTGAGCAGAAGTACCTGCAGAACGTACTAATTGTCCACCTTTACCAGGTTTTAACTCGATGTTATGGATTGTAGTACCCATTGGAATGTTTGCTAATGGTAATGCGTTACCTACTTTAATATCAGCATCTGGACCAGATACGATTGTTTGACCAACCTCTAGACCTTTTGGTGCTAAGATGTAAGCTTTTGCTCCATCAGCGTAGTTGATTAATGCGATATTCGCAGAACGGTTTGGATCATATTCAATAGTAGCAACTTTAGCCGGAATGCCATCTTTTACACGTTTGAAATCGATAACACGGTATTGCTTCTTATGTCCACCGCCATGATGACGAACAGTGATTTTACCTTGGTTGTTACGACCAGCTTTGCGTTTAGTTGGTTCAAGCAATGATTTCTCAGGCTTGTTAGTTGTAATTTCCGCAAAGTCTAAAGACGTCATATTACGACGACCATTAGAGGTAGGTTTATACTTTTTAATCGCCATTGTGTTTCCCTCCTTCTTGATTGTTCAAATCATAAATCCATAAAGGATTACATTTCGAATAATTCGATTTCTTTGCTATCAGCAGTTAATTTAACGATCGCTTTACGACGTTTGTTAGTGTAACCACCGTAACGGCCTACGCGTTTGAATTTACCTTTGTAGTTAAGAACGTTTACTTTCTCAACTGTTACACCAAAGATTTCTTCTACAGCGTCTTTTACTTGAGTTTTGTTAGCGCGAGTGTCTACTTCGAAAGTATACTTTTTCTCTGCCATAAGTTCTGAAGAACGCTCAGTAATGACCGGACGTTTTAAAATATCACGTGCTTCCATTATCCAAGCACCTCCTCAACTTTTTCTACTGCAGATTTTGTGAATACAACTTTTTCATGACCTAATAGATCAAGAACGTTGATTCCATTTGCAGTTAAAACTGTTACACCAGGGATGTTACGAGCAGATAATGCTACGTTTTCATCTAGGTCAGCAGTTACGAATAAAGATTTTTTCTCTAAAGAAAGATCTTTAAGGATTCTTGTGAATTCTTTTGTTTTTGGTGCTGCTAGTGTAAGAGCATCAAGAACTAAGAAGTTTTGTTCTACTACTTTAGCTGATAAAGCTGATTTAAGAGCTAAGCGACGAACTTTTTTCGGTAATTTATAAGAGTAGCTACGTGGAGTTGGACCGAATACGATACCACCACCGCGCCATTGTGGAGAACGGATAGAACCTTGACGAGCACGACCAGTTCCTTTTTGACGCCATGGTTTACGACCACCACCAGCAACTTCAGAACGATTTTTAACCTTGTGATTACCTTGACGAAGAGAAGCGCGTTGTGCTACTACAGCGTCGAATAAAACTGCTTCATTTGGCTCGATTCCAAAAATCGCATCGTTTAATTCGATTTCACCAACTGAAGCACCTGTTTGACTAAGTACAGATACTTTTGTCATTCCTGTTTCCTCCTTTCCTTAGGTGATTACTTAGCTTTAATTGCAGTTTTAACTGTAACTAGAGCTTTTTTAGAACCAGGAACATTACCTTTAACAAGTAGTAAGTTACGTTCCGCATCAACTTTCACGATTTCTAAGTTTTGGATTGTAACTACTGTGCCACCCATTTGACCAGGTAATTTCTTTTGTTTGAATACGCGGTTCGGAGCAACTGGACCCATTGAACCAGGACGACGGTGGTAACGAGAACCGTGGGCCATAGGACCACGAGATTGACCGTGGCGTTTAATTACACCTTGGAAACCTTTACCTTTAGTAACACCTGTTACATCAATTACATCGCCTTCTGCGAAAATTTCTACTTTGACTTCTTGACCAACTTCGTATTCTCCAACGTTTACGTTGCGGAATTCACGGATGAAGCGCTTAGGAGCAGTGTTCGCTTTTGCTACGTGACCTTGTTCTGGTTTGTTAGAAAGCTTAACACGCTTGTCTTCGAAACCAACTTGGATAGCTTCGTAGCCGTCTGTTTCAACAGTTTTCTTTTGAAGAACTACGTTTGGAGTAGCTTCGATAACTGTTACCGGGATTAAATCGCCGTTTTCAGCGAAAACTTGTGTCATACCAATTTTTCTACCTAAGATTCCTTTAGCCATTTGTCACACCTCCTGTAAGTTTTAAAAAAGTTATATTTTTTACCATTAAAGTTTGATTTCGATATCAACGCCAGATGGTAAATCAAGTTTCATTAACGCATCAACAGTTTGTGGTGTTGGGTTAACGATATCGATCAGACGTTTATGCGTACGCATTTCGAATTGTTCACGAGAATCTTTGTACTTGTGAACAGCACGAAGAATTGTGTACACAGACTTCTCAGTTGGAAGTGGAATCGGACCTGATACACTTGCACCTGAACGTTTTGCAGTTTCCACAATTTTTTCAGCAGACTGATCTAAAATACGGTGATCATACGCTTTTAAACGAATACGAATCTTTTGTTTTGCCATTATTTTCCCTCCTTCTCGCCTATTTTCTAGACATTCTCCACGAAAATTATCCTACACACCGCCATGGCAAAGCGGCCGGGTGTGTCGGCAACCTCTCGTTTCATCGCAGTCAAAGACCAACATTCAACATTATACACAATAAAAAAAGAATAAGCAAGTCTTTTCGCTAAATTCTTTTAAATGTTGTAGATATTCTTACTACTAATATTTCTCGCTTATCTAAGCCGATTACTAGTATATAAAATTACAATGCACTTTGCAACACTTAAGGTTGTTATATCAACGTTTTCGGACATTTCTAACAATTAAGTGATGCCAATATGTAAAAAAAAGCAGTCTCTAATATTTAGAAACCGCTCTTACTATTACTTTATAAGAAGAACACACATGCAATCCAGCCAAATATAATAAGTGGAATGTTTATAAAAATAAACGTTGGCACACATGTATCCCAAATGTGATTATGCTGTCCATCTACATTTAAACCCGCAGTTGGTCCAAGAGTAGAATCTGAAGCAGGAGAGCCTGCATCACCTAAAGCGCCTGCTGTACCTATTAGACAAATAATCGCTAAAGGACTCATTCCTAACCCTTGTGCAAGAGGAACAAATAAAGTCGCGATGATAGGTACAGTCGCAAAGGAAGATCCGATTCCCATCGTCACAATTAAACCAACGACTAACATAATTAATATAGCTAGACTCGTATTTCCTTGAAGAATGTCTATTGAACCATTAATTAAGCTATCTATATGACCTGTGGCGTTAATAACAGATGCAAAGCCATTTGCTGCAATCATAACGAAACCAATAAAGGCCATCATCTTCATTCCCTCAGAAAGAATCTCATCTGCTTCTTTCCATTTAAGTGCACCAGTGAAATACATAATCATAATGCCTGCAAAAGCGCCTACAATCATCGAATCAGTATAAATTTGTGCACAAAGAGAGACAATTAAAGCCGCAGTCGTAGAAAAAATCACGTACTTACTGACATTAACATTTAAAGACTCTGTCTCTACATCATTATTTTGATATTGTCGAGGTTTCCGGTAAACGAAAAAGGCTACACATAATCCAATTAGCATCCCTAGAACGGGTATAGCCATCGCTACTGGTACATCACGTGAAGATGCCTCCATACCTGCCTTAGTTACTTGCGTAGAAACGATATCTTGGAATATAGCTCCGAAGCCAGCCGGAACGAAACTATATGTACCTATTAAACCAACCGCAATTAATGTTGCGATAATTCGTCGGTCAACCTCAAGCATATTTAAAACCTTTAAGATTGGAGGTATCAATAATGGGATAAAGGCTATATGAATTGGAATTAAGTTTTGTGAGAAAATAGACATCATAAAAATCAGTAAGAAGATTAAAACCTTTACTAAACCTTTTCGATTACTTGTACCGTTTTTATTTAATATCTTTAAAATCCCTGCAATCATTAATTCAGGAATTCCCGTTTTTGAAATAGCTATGGCGAAACCACCAAGCAATCCATAACTTAAAGCAATCGTTGCGCCTGCTCCTAGGCCATCTGTAAATGATTTTACAGTTGCTTCAATACCCATGCCGCTTGTTAGACCTCCCGCAAAGGCCCCCAACACAAGAGAAAGAACAACATTGATACGGAGCAAGCTTAATATTAACATGACAGCTACTGCCACAATTACTGCGTTCATTTCGACACTTCACTTTCATACACTAGATTACTAATACATTAAACTTTAATCGTCTAATAATTGAAAGTCAAGATATTTTTATACCCCTATAATAATCTTCCTAATTTAAACGACAAAAAACAGTATGATCTTAAATAATCATACTGCTTTTAGATTTCTTCCTATTATAATGATTCACGGATAACTTTTTTATAATAGCCGACGGAAAGTATAGCGAAGATAGCGTATAACGCTATATAGCAGCTCATAGCAATCCATAATGGTGTAGTTAACTCTGAGCCGAATAAAAACCAGCCTGACTTTACAGCAAAGTAACTATGGAGCAGCCCTATTATTAATGGAACACCAAAATTAAAGGCTTGCTTCATATAAATACCTTTCATAATATCTTTTTCAGCGAAGCCAATCTTTCTTAATATCGTATAAGAACCTCGCTCCTCTTCTGCCTCAGACATTTGCTTAAAGTATAAAATACTGCCTGTTGTCATTAAAAATGCTAATCCTAAAAATGCTGCGGTAAATATCGTTATTCCTAATGATTCAATATTCCCCTTACGCTCTTCTTCATAGGATTGTATAAAATTTTCGCCATTTGTTTGCTTATATAATTTCTCTGCTAGAGCTAAATCACTTTTATTCTTTAGATTTATAGTAGTTTGATTTTGCCACATATCAGATACATCATGAGCATCTAACTTTTCAAACAGTGCATCTGGAACTACAAAAATTGGCCCCCCAGGCCCAGAAGTCACAGTACCACTTATAATACTTTCATGTCGAACTTCTTTAACATGAAGCGTTTCTTCCTTAGCCCCCTCTGGACCTCCTGGTGTGACAACTACATCACGATCCTTTTCAAGTGGAAACATCTCTGCCATATAACCACCATAGTTTGTTAATATAACATCATTATCCGAAACGGAAGCTTCAGGAACTAATTGTTGATAATTTGAAAGTGGAATTGTATAAATGATTCCATCTAAACCAAAAAGGGGATTATCCTCATTTTGTTGACTTTCAGATAATAATTGTGTAAACGAAGCTGAAACACTCTGTAATCGGTAATCTCTTTTATCAAAAGCAATATTATTTTCTTCTAGCTTCTTTAAAAATTCCTGGCCCTTATCTTCAAGTAAAACATAATCACCAGGCACCCAGCTATACGCCGATGATTCTGATGAATAATACGATATATAGGCTAAAGTTGTAATACCAAGTGAAACGCCTGTTAAAACCGTTATAAGTGTTAATGATTTCGCATTACCTTTCATACGATGCATAATTGGTGTTAGCGCTAATACATCACGGACAGTTAAATGTCCATTTTTCTTAAGACGAATTGAATTCATAATAAATGCTACAGAGAAACGGAAAACAAGGAACGTTCCGCCAATGGTAGTTGCTAAAATAATCATCATATTAAGAGTTAAATTGCCCTGAGAGTTAATATCGAAGAGCTTCGTTGATGCATAGTAGCCATATGCAATTAGTACAAGCCCCAAAAAACCAATGACCATTTGTAATGGGCTGAAACGCTTTACGCGCTCATCTGCTTGCTTGGAAGCACTGAATAATGATAGTAATGATACGCGGTAAATCATCCAAGCCATTTGCACAAGTACAATGATTAGTAAAATGGCAAATACTACGATAGACTGCTGCATTGCCTCTGTACTAAATGTCATCGTCACAAGTGCCTCTTTTTCGAGTACCCGCAGTAATATCATTGCAAATAAGCGCGAACTAAAGAACCCTGCAAGCATCCCTAAAACGATTGCTCCTACAAACAAGAGGATACTTTCTACCGCTAATAAGCGTACGATGAGCCCCTTTGTCATCCCTATTAGCTGATACAAGCCTATTTCCTTACTGCGACGCTTCATAAATAGATGGTTGGCATATAGGACGAAAAACAAGACAATAAAGTACAGCATATATGTTGCCGCAGCAAATCCCGCTTTGGCCGTACCGCTCTTGTCTACTGTAGCCAACACTTCAGCATTATTTTGCAATGTCACAAAAGAAAAATATAAAGTAACACTAAAAATAAGTGCGAAAAAATATAAATAATAATGCTTCATATTTTTCTTCATACTGCGTAGTACGAGTTTACTAAGACTCATAGCCGTCACCGCCTAGCACACTTTGCGTATGCATGATTTCTTGGAAAAATGCCTGTCTCGTTTTATCCCCTTTATATAGCTCACTATAAATAAGTCCGTCCTTCAAAAATAAAACACGGGTACAAAAACTCGCTGCTACCGCATCATGCGTAACCATCATAATCGTTGCTTTTTTTGACTCATTAATACTTTGTAGATTTTTTAAAAGTGCAGTGGCTGATTTTGAATCAAGTGCACCTGTAGGTTCATCAGCGAAAACAAGCGATGGATTTGTAATCAGTGCACGAGCTGCTGATGTACGTTGCTTTTGACCACCTGATATTTCATTTGGGTATTTATTTAAAATCTCTGTAATACCTAATAAGTGTGTAAGCTCTTTTACACGACTCTCTGCAACAGCCTTTGGTAGCCTACCAATAGCTAATGGTAGTAGAATATTTTCTTTTACCGTTAGCGTATCTAACAAATTATAATCTTGGAATATGAATCCTAATTGTTCGCGACGGAAATTAGCTAACGCCTTCTCCTTCATACCACGTAAGTTTTGACCATTTATTTCAATAACACCTTCTGTTGCAAAGTCAATTGAACACAAAACATTTAAAAGAGTTGTCTTCCCAGATCCTGAAGGTCCCATAATGCCAACGAATTCACCTTGATTAACTTCTAAATCAATGCCCTTTAAAACCTCTTGGGCTGTTGATTTTTTTCCATAGACTTTTTTTACTTTACGACCAATTAAAACTGCCACTTAAAAACGCCCCTTTCTATAGTTCAAGTGTACCCTGCCTTCTTCGCTAATTCGTGTGTTTTACATGACAATATAAAAAGGTAGGTGACAATTTCGTCATCTACCTGTTAGTTTGACATATTCATTTTGCAATGGAAAACGTAACGTAAATATCGAGCCTTCACCCACACTGGATTGAACAGTTATACGAACGCCGATTTTCTGCGCCACATTATGCGCTAAGTATAAGCCCATACCTGTTGATTGTGCAGACTCTCTGCCGGCTGTCCCAGTATACGATTTATAAAAAATTCGAGGTAAATCCTCCTTATGAATGCCAATACCCGCATCTTTTATATGTAGTAGTGTCGCTCCAGTTGTATCTATTTCCGTAAAAATCAATACCTCTAAATTTGCAGGACTATATTTAATGGCATTGGACAGAATTTGTCGGATTATAAAGGCTAGCCATTTACCATCTGTCATCACTGTCTCTGTTAACGCTTCAACATCGAAACCGATACCTTTTTCAATACACCATGCCTGCATAGCTCTTATTTCCTTATAAACCACAGTACTTAGCTCGATCTCCGTCATATAATTATCTTTTTCAATAGAAGCTAAACGTGTTTGATGTAGCTGCTGATCAACTAATAAATGTAGTCTTAACCACTCAGTCTCTAATTTACGACGTAGTGTCAAATCTTCTACGTGATCCAGCATTAAATTAATTGAAGTTAAAGGTGCCTTTACTTCATGAACCCACGCTAGGAGTTCATCCGAATATTCTTGCAGCTGTACCTTTGCTTGATTTAACTCTGTGTTCTTGTCATAAAATACATCTTCAATTTTCGTAAGGTATGCCGTTTGAAACGGTGATAACGCCAAACTTTTGCTATGCACATCATCGAGTTGACTCTCCACATTTCCCAGGAAATCCTTTAGCTGCCTTACTTCTACTATATATCGCCAAATAAGAAAAATCATAAAACTAATAACCATGCTAACATTCATATACCAAATAGATATTCCCTCTAAACCAGCATCTAGAGAAAATAGAACATTGATAATAACGATGATAAAAACGAAAAAGCCTATCCAAGCGAGGCGTTCTCTTAAAAATAAAATTAGCATTGTCACTCACGTCCCTTGTGTTACAGCCATATAACCAAGTCCCTTTTTAGTTAAAATCGCTTCTTGTAAACCTATATCCTCAAGCTTAGTACGTAATCGATTAACATTTACCGACAATGTATTATCATTAACAAAGCGCTCATCATCCCATAGCCTTCTCATTAAATCATCTCTAGAAACTATTTGGTCAGCTTTCTCCACTAAAATGCGTAAAATAAAGAGTTCATTTTTAGTTAGCGAAGCAAGGTTACCCTCATACATAATTTCACTGCGTGCATAGTCAATAACTGCACCATTAAACCGTGTGACATCCATAGATTCTTCTATATAATCATATGTACGACGTAAAATGGCTTGTACCTTTGCAAGTAATACCTCCATATGAAAAGGCTTTTGTACAAAGTCATCTGCCCCCATTTGCATTGCCATTACCATATCCATTGGATGGTCTCGTGAAGATAGAAAGAGAATTGGCACCTTTGAGATATGACGTATTTCGCGACACCAATGAAAACCATCATAGGCTGGAAGCTGAATGTCAATCAATACAAGCTGTGGCTTTTGTTCAATAAAATCATCCATTACCTTTTGAAAGTCTTTAGGACCTACAACTTGGAGTGACCATTGTGCAAAACGTGTCTGAATCATTTCGAAAATTGATGGATCATCTTCAATCAACAATATTTTCATCTCCATTTGCAAATTCTCCTTTCATGAAATGTTTATATGTATTAAATAGGCTAATCGTCATAACGTGTGGTTGATTTCAGTTCCGACTGGGCGCTTTCCTGGGGGCGTCCGAAGAGCCGCTGATCCCCGAGGAGTTGCCCAACCTCCACTCCAACCAACTTATATATAATACGTTTTTAACAAATATTATCCTAACTTTTTAAAGATGAATTAATAAACGGTTAATAGTAATTAAAAGGGGTGCGATTCTATACTCTACATGCTACACTGCCTTTTAATTTCAACTTCTTTAAGCAGTTGTCCAAACATCCGTTGAAAGAAGTTAAAACTTCCCGCGGATGTCTCTGGTACTAGCTTTCACCTCTAGCGGTTTCGTAAAAAATCGATATTTCTGCTTTTTGGTATTTCACCCATTATGTATACATTAAATAATCTAATTCAACTAAGATTACCAAATATTCTTTACATATTTTAACACAAAAAAACCAATCTGTAAGCGTCCCTACAGATTGGTTTGGAAAATTAGCTTGCGCTAAAATTATTTTTGGATAGAAGCAACTACGCCAGCGCCTACAGTACGGCCACCCTCACGGATAGAGAATTTAGTACCTTCTTCAAGAGCGATTGGAGCGATAAGTTCTACTGTCATTTCGATGTTATCGCCAGGCATTACCATTTCAACGCCTTCTGGTAAGTTACAGATACCTGTTACGTCAGTTGTACGGAAGTAGAACTGAGGACGGTAGTTAGAGAAGAATGGAGTATGACGGCCACCCTCTTCTTTTGATAAAACATAAACTTCAGCTTTGAAGTTAGTGTGTGGAGTAATTGAGCCTGGTTTAGCTAATACTTGACCACGTTGGATTTCTTCACGAGCTACACCACGAAGTAAAGCACCGATGTTGTCACCAGCTTCAGCGTAGTCTAATAATTTACGGAACATTTCTACACCAGTTACAGTTGTAGATTTAGCTTCTTCAGTGATACCGATGATTTCGATAACGTCACCAACTTTAACTTGACCACGTTCAACACGGCCAGTTGCAACTGTACCACGACCAGTGATAGAGAATACGTCCTCTACTGGCATCATGAATGGTTTGTCAGTTTGACGTTCTGGAGTTGGGATGTAAGAATCTACAGCGTCCATTAATTCAATGATTTTTTCTTCCCATTCTGCTTCACCTTCAAGAGCTTTAAGAGCAGAACCTTTGATTACAGGAAGATCGTCGCCTGGGAAGTCATATTCAGAAAGTAGGTCACGGATTTCCATTTCTACTAATTCTAATAATTCTTCGTCGTCAACCATATCACATTTGTTCATGAATACTACTAAGTATGGAACACCTACTTGACGAGATAAAAGGATGTGTTCACGAGTTTGTGGCATTGGGCCGTCAGCAGCAGATACTACTAAGATACCGCCGTCCATTTGTGCAGCACCAGTGATCATGTTTTTAACATAGTCAGCGTGTCCTGGGCAGTCAACGTGTGCATAGTGACGAGTATCAGTTTCGTATTCTACGTGAGAAGTATTGATCGTGATACCACGTTCTTTTTCTTCTGGAGCGTTATCGATATCAGCGTATGATTTAGCTTCTCCACCCATTTTTTTAGAAAGAACTGTTGCGATAGCAGCAGTTAAAGTTGTTTTACCATGGTCAACGTGTCCGATTGTACCAATGTTAGCATGCGTTTTTGAACGGTCGAATTTTTCTTTAGCCATTAGAGATTGCCTCCTCAAAATTATATGTTTATATTTTTTTAAAATTTATAGAATGATTGCTGATGGCGAACGGGCCCATCCACCATCCCACAATCATAGCTTACAAATTAGTTATACTTTATGCAAGATGAAAATTCAATTATTCACCTTTATTTTTTTTAACGATTTCAGCAGCGATTGATTTTGGTACTTCTTCATAATGATCGAATGTCATTGAGAATACACCACGTCCTTGCGTTGCTGAACGAAGAGTCGTTGCATAACCAAACATTTCCGATAAAGGAACCATTGCGCGAACAACTTGAGAGTTACCGCGAGCTTCCATACCCTCAACGCGTCCGCGACGAGAAGTAATGTTACCCATGATATCACCAAGGTATTCTTCTGGAATTACAACTTCTACTTTCATCATTGGTTCTAAAATAACTGCGTCACATTGTTTAGCAGCTTCTTTAAGAGCCATAGATGCAGCAATTTTGAACGCCATCTCATTTGAGTCAACGTCATGGTAAGAACCGAATACTAATTTCGCTTTAATGTCGATTAGTGGGTAACCAGCTACTACACCGCGGTCAAGAGAGTCACGAAGACCAGCTTCTACTGCAGGAATGTATTCACGAGGTACTACACCACCAACGATAGCGTTTTCGAATTCAAAGCCTTTACCTTCTTCATTTGGAGAGAACTCAATCGTTACGTCTCCGTATTGTCCACGACCACCAGATTGGCGAGTGAATTTACCTTGAACTTTTGCAGAGCTACGGAATGTTTCACGGTAAGATACCATTGGAGCACCTACGTTAGCTTCTACTTTAAATTCACGGCGCATACGGTCAACTAAGATATCAAGGTGAAGCTCACCCATACCTGAGATGATTGTTTGTCCAGTTTCTGTGTCAGTGTGAGCACGGAAAGTTGGATCCTCTTCTTGAAGTTTTTGTAAAGCTTGACCCATTTTATCTTGGTCAGCTTTTGACTTTGGTTCTACAGAAAGAGAAATTACTGGCTCAGGGAACTCCATTGATTCAAGAATAACTAGGTTTTTCTCGTCACATAGAGTATCACCAGTAGTAGTATCTTTAAGACCTACTGCTGCTGCGATGTCCCCAGCAAATACTTTAGAAATCTCTTCACGAGAGTTTGCGTGCATTTGTAGGATACGACCTACACGTTCACGTTTACCTTTAGAAGAGTTTTGTACGTATGAACCTGATTCTAAAGTTCCAGAATACACACGGAAGAAAGTTAATTTACCTACGAATGGGTCAGTCATAACTTTGAATGCAAGAGCTGAGAATGGCTCTTCATCTGAAGAATGACGTTCTAATTCCTCGTCACCATCAATATCAGTACCTTTGATTGCTGGTACATCTAATGGAGATGGTAAGTAATCAACTACTGCATTTAACATTGGGCGTACGCCTTTGTGTTTGAATGCTGTACCACAGATTACTGGGTAAAATTCTACTGCGATCGTAGCACGACGGATAGCCGCTTTAAGTTCAGCAACAGAAATTTCTTCGCCTTCTAAATATTTTTCCATGATTTCTTCATCAACACTTGCAACAGCATCGATTAATTTTTCACGGTATTCTTCAGCTTGTGCGCGGTGTTCTTCAGGAATTTCACCTTCAGTTACTGCAGTACCTTTTTCGTCGCCGTAGAAAGTAGCTTTCATTTCAACTAAGTCAATGATTGCTGAGAACTGATCTTCAGCTCCGATAGGTAATTGGATAGGGTGAGCGTTAGCTTGTAAACGCTCGTGTAGAGTTCCTACAGAATATAAGAAATCTGCACCTGTTTTATCCATTTTGTTAATGAACACGATACGTGGAACGCCATAAGTTGTAGCTTGACGCCATACTGTTTCAGTTTGAGGTTCAACACCAGATTGAGCATCAAGAACTGTTACAGCACCATCAAGTACGCGTAGTGAACGTTCAACTTCTACAGTGAAGTCTACGTGTCCAGGAGTATCGATGATGTTTACACGGTTGCCGTTCCATTGAGCTGTTGTCGCAGCAGAAGTGATTGTGATACCACGTTCTTGCTCTTGTTCCATCCAGTCCATTTGAGAAGCGCCTTCGTGAGTTTCACCGATTTTGTGAATCTTACCTGTGTAATAAAGGATACGCTCAGTAGTTGTTGTTTTACCAGCATCAATGTGAGCCATGATCCCAATATTACGAGTATTCTCTAGAGAGAATTCGCGTTTCATAAGGTATTTCTCCTTCCATATTGGGCTTATGCGATGTTTAGATTACCAACGGTAGTGAGCGAATGCTTTGTTCGCTTCTGCCATTTTGTGCATATCTTCACGTTTTTTAACTGATGCACCAGTGTTGTTAGAAGCATCTAGGATTTCGTTAGCTAAACGCTCTTCCATAGTTTTTTCACCACGAAGACGAGCGTAGTTAACTAGGTAACGAAGACCTAAAGTTGTACGACGTTCTGGACGTACTTCTACTGGCACTTGGTAGTTAGAACCACCAACACGGCGAGCGCGTACTTCAAGAACTGGCATTACGTTATTTAGAGCGGCTTCGAATACTTCAATTGGATTTTCACCAGAACGTTCTTTAACTAAATCGAACGCACCGTATAAAATCTTTTGAGAAGTACCTCTTTTACCATCAACCATCATTTTATTAATTAAACGAGTTACTAGTTTTGAACTATAAATTGGATCTGGTAACACGTCACGTTTGGAAACAGGACCTTTACGAGGCATGTGTTTTCCTCCTTTCGAATAGTTATCGATTTATTTTATAAAAATTGTCTTGTTATATTTGCCGCAAAAAATTCCAATCTGCTAGCAAGATTAGAAATTTGCGACAACTACTTAAGCTCATTATTAAGCAATGCTCAATAATGTTAAATTATTTTTTTTCTTTAGGGCGTTTTGTTCCGTATTTAGAACGTGATTGTAAACGACCGTTTACACCAGCTGTATCAAGAGCTCCACGTACGATATGGTAACGAACACCCGCTAAGTCTTTTACGCGTCCGCCACGGATAAGAACAACACTGTGCTCTTGTAAGTTGTGGCCTTCACCTGGGATATAAGCTGTAACCTCAATTTGGTTAGTTAAACGTACACGAGCGTATTTACGTAACGCTGAGTTTGGTTTACGAGGTGTCATTGTACCTACACGAGTACAAACACCGCGTTTTTGTGGAGATTTAACATCAGTTAAAGATTTTTTAAATGAGTTATATCCTTTGTTTAACGCTGGTGATTTTGATTTCGTGATTTTAGATTGACGAGGCTTACGTACTAATTGGTTAATTGTAGGCATCGGTATTTCCTCCCTTCATTTATTCCTTTTTAATACCACACATCCAGGTGGTTCATTTTTTGGGTAAAAACAAAGTCTTTGTGTTTAATACACAAAAACTACTCTACAGTGATCGCAACTACTGCAGCTCCAACGTGGATTCCACAGGCCTTGCCCAGTTCCTTTTTGGACTCAACAAGAATAACTGGTATACCGATTTCTCTCGCGAAAGATATGGCCGAATCGGTTACCCAATTGTCTGCATCAAGTGCCACAAAAAGTTCTTTCACTGAACCAGCTTGCATTGCTTTTACTGCTTGCTTTGTACCTATGATTGTTTGACTATCCCTTACTCTATCATAAGACATTTTCATATCCTCCGAAGTACAGACAGTTAACTATCAACCTTCAATATATTATCATTACCAATTTCGACTGTCAACTAATATCTTTAAAAAGCCCGAAGAGATGCTTAAAATACATCTCTTCGGCACATATTTTAATGATTATTCAGCAGAAATTAGGTTTTCTGTGTCAAGCTCATCTTTTTCAATACGGATTTGACGGTAACGTTGCATACCAGTACCTGCAGGAACAAGTTTACCGATAATTACGTTTTCCTTCAGACCAAGAAGTTCATCACGTTTTCCTTTAATAGCAGCATCCGTTAACACACGAGTTGTTTCTTGGAATGATGCAGCGGATAAGAATGATTCTGTTTCAAGAGACGCTTTTGTAATACCTAGGATAACAGGACGACAAGTTGCAGGGTTTTTGCCATTTAGCACAGCATCTACATTTGCTTCTGAGAATTGGTGAATATCTAGTAATGAGCCTGGTAATAATTCTGTATCACCAGCTTCGATTACACGAACTTTACGAAGCATTTGGCGAACCATTACCTCGATATGTTTGTCTCCAATTTCTACCCCTTGCATACGGTATACTTTTTGTACTTCTTTTAACAGGTATTCTTGAACTGTTGAAACGTCTTTAACTTTTAATAATTGTTTTGGATCAATAGAACCTTCTGTTAATACTTGACCGCGCTCTACAAAGTCGCCTTCTTGTACTTTTAGACGAGCATTGTAAGGTGCTGCGTATTTACGTGTTTCTACTTCACCTTCAATTGTAATCTCTTTTAGACCTTCACGGATTTCAGTGATGTCTGAAACAGTACCCGCGATATCAGAAATAACTGATTGACCTTTAGGATTACGTGCTTCAAAAATCTCTTGGATACGTGGAAGACCTTGCGTAATATCATCCCCGGCAACCCCACCTGTATGGAATGTACGCATTGTTAATTGTGTACCTGGTTCACCGATTGATTGAGCCGCAATAATACCAACTGCTTCTCCAACTTCAACCTCTTCACCTGTTGCTAAGTTCATGCCGTAACATTTTTTACATACACCATGTTTTGTATTACATGTGAATGCTGAACGGATTGTTACTTCCTCGATACCAATCTCGATAATCGCACGAGCGATATCTTGATCGATCAAGCCATCTTTTTCTAAGATAACTTCACCTGTTTCTGGATGCATGATTGTTTTCTTCGTATGACGACCGATAATACGTTCATCTAACGCTTCAATTAACTCTGTGCCTTCCATTAACGCACCGATTGTTAAACCGCGGTCAGTTCCACAGTCATCCTCACGAACGATAACATCTTGTGCTACGTCAACAAGACGACGTGTTAAGTAACCTGAATCGGCAGTTTTTAGGGCTGTATCGGCAAGACCTTTACGAGCACCGTGAGTTGAGATGAAGTACTCTAATACCGTTAAACCTTCACGGAATGAAGATTTAATTGGAAGTTCGATGATACGACCAGCCGGGTTGGCCATCAGACCACGCATACCAGCTAACTGTGTAAAGTTAGATGCGTTACCACGGGCACCTGAGTCAGACATCATAAAGATTGGGTTTGTTTTCTCAAGCGACTTCATCAGCTTCGATTGAATTTCATCTTTCGCAGCACTCCAGCTTGAGATAACGCGATCATAACGCTCATCTTCCGTGATGAAACCACGACGGAATTGCGCTTGAACTTTATCTACTTTTTCTTGAGCTACCGCTAAAATTTCGCCTTTGTCTGGTAATACGACGATGTCAGATACACCTACAGTGATACCAGCGCGTGTTGAATATTTGAATCCTAGGTTTTTCATGCGGTCAAGCATTTTAGATGTTTCAGTAATGTGGAAACGTTTAAATACTTCAGCAATAATATTACCTAAGAATTTTTTACGGAATGGGTTTACAACTGGTACTGATGCAAAGTGTTTGCGCAGTACAGCTGTGCGTTGTGCTTCAACTTTACCTTTTTCATCAAGCCCATTATAAGTAGCATCTGCTTCAAGCTCTTTTAACGTTTCTTCATCAATTGTTAAGTTAACAAAGTATTTGTCTGGTGTTTCTTGCTCTAAGTTGAAATCAGTTGGCTCGTTAATGTATGGGAATGATTTCGGCAAGATTTCGTTAAAGATTACTTTACCAACAGTCGTTAATAGGAACATATTATTTTGTTCCTCAGTAAATGTTGGGTTATTTAACGAACTTGCTTTAATCGCAATACGAGTATGCAAATGAACATGACCTGTATCATATGCAATTAATACTTCGTTTGGTCCATAGAAAATTGTTCCTTCGCCGCGAGCTGTTTCACGCTCAAGTGTTAAGTAGTAGTTACCTAATACCATATCTTGAGATGGTGTTACAACTGGTTTACCATCTTTCGGGTTCAGGATATTTTGTGCAGCAAGCATTAGAAGACGAGCTTCTGCTTGTGCTTCTGCTGATAATGGTACGTGAACCGCCATTTGGTCACCATCGAAGTCAGCGTTATAAGCTGTACATACTAATGGGTGAAGACGAATAGCACGACCCTCAACTAGTGTTGGTTCAAACGCTTGAATACCAAGACGGTGAAGCGTAGGTGCACGGTTTAGTAATACTGGATGCTCACGAATTACATCTTCTAAAACGTCCCATACATCGTTGTTTAAACGCTCGATTTTACGTTTAGCAGATTTAATATTATGAGCAAGACCACGTTCTACTAACTCTTTCATTACGAAAGGCTTAAATAGCTCAATTGCCATTTCTTTTGGTAGACCGCATTGATACATTTTTAAGTTTGGACCTACTACGATAACCGAACGACCAGAGTAGTCAACACGTTTACCAAGTAAGTTTTGACGGAAACGACCTTGTTTACCTTTCAGCATATGTGAAAGTGATTTTAATGGACGGTTACCAGGACCTGTTACAGGACGACCACGACGACCGTTATCGATTAATGCATCAACAGCTTCTTGTAACATACGTTTTTCGTTTTGTACGATGATACTTGGAGCACCAAGGTCTAGTAAACGTTTTAAACGGTTATTACGGTTGATTACACGACGATATAAATCATTTAAGTCAGAAGTTGCAAAACGACCACCATCTAATTGCACCATCGGACGAAGCTCTGGTGGAATAACCGGTAGTACATCTAAAATCATCCATTCAGGAGAGTTACCTGAGTTACGGAATGATTCAACAACTTCAAGACGTTTAATTGCACGTGTACGACGTTGACCTTGTGCTGATTTCAACTCTTCCTTTAAAGAATGAGTTTCATCTTCAAGATCAATTTTGCCTAGCAATTTCTTAATTGCTTCCGCACCCATAGATGCTTCGAATGTGTTGCCGAATTTTTCACGATATGCACGGTACTCTTTTTCAGAAAGCAGTTGCTTACTTTCTAAGTTTGTAGCACCTGGCTCGATTACAACGTAAGAAGCAAAGTAAATTACTTCTTCTAGTGCACGTGGGGACATATCTAAAATAAGTCCCATACGGCTAGGAATACCTTTGAAGTACCAGATATGAGATACTGGTGCTGCTAATTCGATGTGACCCATACGTTCACGACGAACTTTAGCGCGTGTTACTTCAACTCCACAACGATCACAAACTACGCCTTTATAGCGTACACGTTTATATTTACCACAATGACACTCCCAGTCCTTAGTTGGACCAAAAATACGCTCACAGAATAAACCATCTTTTTCTGGTTTTAAAGTACGATAGTTGATTGTTTCAGGTTTTTTGACTTCACCGTATGACCAAGAACGAATCTTGTCAGGAGAAGCTAAACCGATTTTCATATATTCAAATTCATTAACGTCTATCAAGGAGCCTACCTCCCTCTAGTATAGGTCTTTTATAAAGACTCTTTTACGCAGCTCGATAATCGTTTTGCAAGAATCATGTCTCTTTGGCAAAAGATTAAAAATAGAATGATTTAATCAATTATGCCTCGGCATAATTGTGTCTGGAATCGGCTTTGTGTTTGCACAAAGAATTCCTTTCCGATTCCGTGACATCCGCCGGAGGCTTTCACTTCTTTCAGTAGGTGTTTGGACACCCGCTGAAAGAAGTTAAAAGAAAAAGCCGGACAGGGCGTTAAATCCTGCCCGACTAATTTGAAAAATAACTTTGACCGTGTTCACAAAGGTGTGAACTAACGTTTTCCATTATTCAAAAGACTCTACTGGCTCTTCTTCTTTTTCTTGCTGTGGTGCAATGTTAAGTGCGTCAGCTGGTTGAAGATCTTCTTCTTCGTCTAAGTCGCGAAGCTCTACCTCTTCATCATTAACTGTTAACATTTTCACATCCATACCAAGAGATTGAAGTTCTTTAATCAATACTTTGAATGATTCAGGAACGCCTGGCTCTGGTACACTTTCACCTTTAACGATTGCTTCGTATGTTTTCACACGACCAACAACATCATCGGATTTAACTGTTAAGATTTCTTGAAGTGTGTAAGCAGCACCGTATGCTTCAAGTGCCCATACCTCCATCTCACCAAAGCGTTGTCCACCGAACTGTGCTTTACCACCAAGTGGCTGTTGAGTAACAAGTGAATAAGGACCAGTTGAACGTGCGTGAAGTTTATCATCAACCATGTGAGCAAGTTTGATCATGTACATGATACCTACTGATACACGGTTATCGAATGGTTCACCTGAACGTCCATCATACAGGATTGTTTTACCGTCACGGTTCATACCTGCTTCTTCCATCGTTTCCCAAACATCTTCCTCGTTGGCACCATCAAATACTGGAGTTGCCATATGAACGCCTAAGTAACGAGAAGCCATACCTAAGTGTAGCTCTAAAACTTGTCCGATGTTCATACGAGAAGGTACGCCAAGTGGGTTTAACATGATATCGACAGGAGTACCGTCTGGCATGAATGGCATATCCTCTTCCGGTAAGATACGAGAGATAACCCCTTTGTTACCGTGACGTCCGGCCATTTTGTCCCCTACGCGAATTTTACGTTTTTGAACAATGTAAGCACGAACTAATTGGTTAACACCCGGTGGTAATTCATCGCCATCTTCACGGTTAAATACTTTAACGTCAAGAATAATACCGCCAGCACCGTGTGGTACACGTAATGAAGTATCACGAACTTCACGAGCTTTTTCACCGAAGATAGCATGTAATAAACGTTCTTCAGCAGTTAATTCTGTAACCCCTTTAGGTGTTACTTTACCTACAAGAATGTCACCATCACGTACTTCTGCACCGATGCGGATAATACCACGTTCGTCTAAGTTACGAAGCGCATCTTCCCCAACGTTTGGAATATCACGAGTGATTTCTTCAGGTCCTAATTTTGTATCACGAGACTCTGATTCATATTCTTCAATATGAACAGATGTATAAACATCGTCTTTTACAAGGCGTTCGCTCATGATAACAGCATCCTCATAGTTAAAGCCGTTCCAAGTCATGAACGCAACAAGTACGTTACGACCAAGAGCAAGTTCACCATTTTCCATAGATGGGCCATCTGCTAAAATGTCACGAGGTTTCACACGTTCGCCAACTTTTACAAGTGGACGTTGGTTGTATGAAGTACCTTGGTTAGAACGAATGAATTTTTGTAATTTATATTTTGTTAAATCGCCTTTTACCTCTTTACCGTCAACGACTTCAATGCGGCGAACATGGATAGAGCGAGCTTCAACGTGCTCAACAATACCATCATATTTCGCTACTACAGCCGCACCTGAGTCACGCGCATCAACGTGTTCCATACCAGTACCAACGAATGGTGCTTCTGGGTTTAGAAGAGGAACTGCTTGACGTTGCATGTTGGCACCCATAAGTGCACGGTTCGAGTCATCGTTTTCTAAGAACGGGATACATGCAGTCGCAGCTGACACTACTTGTTTAGGAGATACGTCCATGTAGTCCATTTGCGATTTATTAAACACTGTATTGTCCCCACGGAAACGACCTACTACTTCTTCTTTAGCAAATGTACCATCAGGATTTAATAGTGAGTTCGCTTGTGCTACATAGTAGTTATCTTCTTCATCTGCTGTTAAGTAATCAATTTGATCCGTTACTTGACCTGTTTCATGGTCAATACGACGATAAGGTGTTTCAATGAATCCGAATTTATTTACTTTGGCAAATGAAGATAGTGAGTTAATTAAACCAATGTTTGGACCCTCTGGTGTCTCGATTGGACACATACGACCATAGTGAGAATAGTGAACGTCACGTACTTCGAAACCAGCACGCTCACGTGTTAAACCACCAGGTCCTAATGCAGATAGACGACGCTTATGCGTTAACTCTGCCAATGGGTTTGTTTGGTCCATGAATTGTGATAATTGAGAGCTACCAAAGAACTCTTTAATTGACGCAATCACCGGACGAATATTAATTAACTGCTGTGGTACGATAGCAGCTGTATCGTTAATAGACATACGCTCACGTACTACACGTTCCATACGGGATAAACCGATACGGAATTGGTTTTGTAAAAGCTCACCAACAGAGCGTAGACGACGGTTACCTAAGTGGTCGATATCATCTGTTGCCCCTACTTGGTAAAGTAAGTTGAAGAAATAACTTACTGAAGATAATACGTCAGCAGGCGTAATATTCTTCACTTCTTCATCGATGTAAGCATTACTAATAATATTGATTTCTTTTTGCGCTTCATCTTTTGGTGCATAAATTTTAATAGACTGGATTGTTACATCGTCCTCAAGTACCCCACCTACTTGTGATAAAGTACGGTAACCGATTCCTTTTGATGAATCTTCTAGATACGGTAAGATTTTATCTAAAGTACGACGATCAAGAACTGTACCCTTTTCTACTAAAATTTCGCCTGTTTCTGGGTCTACAAGCGTTTCAGCAATCGTTTGGTTAAATAAACGGTTTTTGATATGAAGCTTTTTATTCATTTTGTAGCGACCAACATTCGCTAAATCATAGCGTTTTGCATCGAAGAAACGAGAGTATAATAAACTCTTCGCACTTTCAACTGTTGGTGGCTCACCTGGACGTAAACGTTCATAGATTTCTAAAAGTGCTTTTTCAGTACTTTCAGAGTTATCTTTTTCTAACGTATTACGTAAATATTCGTTATCACCGATAATATCGATAATTTCTTGGTCTGAACCGAAGCCTAATGCACGAAGTAACACTGTTACTGGTAGCTTACGAGTACGATCAATACGCACGTATACTACATCTTTCGCGTCAGTTTCATATTCTAACCATGCACCACGGTTAGGAATAACTGTCGCTCCGAAACCTTTCTTACCGTTTTTATCAGTTTTATCATGGAAATACACACTTGGTGAACGAACTAATTGTGAAACGATAACACGTTCAGCACCATTGATAATGAACGTACCTGTCTCTGTCATTAATGGGAAGTCACCCATGAAGACATCCTGTTCTTTCACTTCGTCTGTTTCTTTGTTGTAAAGACGTACTTTCACACGTAATGGAGCTGCGTAAGTAACATCTCGCTCTTTACACTCATCAACATCATACTTAGGATCTCCTAATGAATAATCGATGAATTCTAATGAAAGATTGCCTGTAAAGTCCTCGATCGGCGAAATGTCACGGAACATTTCACGTAAACCTTCTTCAAGGAACCACTCGTAAGACGCCGTTTGAATCTCAATCAGATTTGGAAGCTCAAGCACCTCGTTAATACGCGCAAAGCTTCTACGCTGGCGGTGTTGTCCATACTGAACTAGTTGACCTGTCAACTCATTCACCCCTCAATAAAGCGATATTAGGTCTTTGCAAAATCATACAAATAGTGTATGATTTCGAAAGACAAAAAGAAAACGAGTCTTCAAAAAGATCTCATTTTCGGTTAACTAAACTTATCTTGGCAAGTATACCCACATTATAACAATCATATTCAAAAAGGGCATACGACCTCAAAATAATATTTTTGCATTGTATCATGTTATCATAGCCGATTTGTCAAGTCAATAATTTATGCATATTTCACTTATTTTTTCGCGCGTACTATCCAGTACCCTTTTTTCTTCTCCACAACATCGACTTCAGAAAATTTTTCTTCTAAGTAACTTACCGTTGATGGTGCACCCTGCTTCTTCTGTATTACTACCCACAGCTCACCAGATGACACTAACTTATCATAAGCTCCATCGTAAAAGCGGAAAATTGTTTCCTTTCCTGCGCGAATTGGAGGATTGGTTAAAATAGCTGCGGCGTTTACATCATTGTCAACCATCGATAGTCCGTCACTCACAAATATCCGTACATTTTGAACACCGTTTACTTGCGCATTTTTTTGCGAGAGTGCAACAGCACGTTCATTGATATCCATCATAAGAACGGTACGGTCTGGGTTTGTTTTGGCAATCGATAATCCGATTGGTCCGTACCCGCACCCCACATCAAAAATCGCACCATCAATATCAGGCATTTGAAAAGCATCTATTAAAACACGGGATCCAAAATCTACTTCGCTTTTACTAAATACACCTGCATCCGTTTCAAAGGAAAACGTATGCCCTAACAACTTGAATGTCCAGTGACGAGGTTTACTCTCGGTTTGAGGCTTACTCGTATAATAGTGATCTGACATTTCCACGCCTCCTCAGAATGAAGAAAAAAGCTCGCCGCAATGACGAGCTTTCCTTTTGTTTAAAAGTAATGCGAGATTACTTAACTTCTACAGATGCGCCAACTTCTTCAAGTTTAGCTTTGATTTGTTCAGCTTCATCTTTAGAAACGCCTTCTTTAAGAGCTTTAGGAGCGTTATCTACTACTTCTTTAGCTTCTTTAAGACCTAAACCAGTGATTTCACGAACCGCTTTGATTACTTTGATTTTTTCAGCACCAGCAGATGCTAATACTACGTCAAACTCTGTTTTTTCTTCAGCAGCGCCAGCAGCAGCACCTACTACTGCTACAGGAGCAGCAGCTGTTACACCGAATTCTTCTTCGATAGCTTTTACTAAATCGTTTAATTCAAGAACTGTCATAGCTTTGATAGCTTCTAAGATTTGCTCTTTGTTCATTATAATTTCCTCCTAATTGGATAATGTTTTTTATTGTTGCGGTCAGGCCGCGGAAGTTATAGTGCGTATGAAATTACGCGCCTTGTTCTTCTTTTTGTTCTGCAACAGCTTTTGTTGCAAGTGCGAAGTTGCGCACTGGAGCTTGAAGTACAGATAAAAGCATAGAAAGAAGACCTTCGCGTGATGGAAGTTCTGCAAGTGCTTTAACATCTTCAACAGAAGAGATTGTACCTTCAATAATACCTGCTTTAATTTCTAAAGCTTCATTTTTCTTAGCGAACTCGTTGATGATTTTAGCAGGAGCTACAACATCTTCATTTGAGAACGCAATTGCGTTAGGACCAACTAATACGTCATTGATTCCTGCAAGACCAACAGCTTCAGTAGCACGACGTGTTAAAGTGTTTTTGTAAACTTTGAACTCAACGCCAGCTTCACGAAGTTGTTTACGAAGTTCAGTTACTTGCGCAACGTTAAGACCACGGTAATCCACAACTACTACAGAAGCAGCATTTTGGAATTTCTCAGTAATCTCTTGAACTTGTGCTTGTTTGTTTTCGATAACTTTGCTCATGATGACACCTCCTATTAGAATGGGTCATTTATACCGACAAAAGAAAAGCCTCTGGGTCAAATAGACACAGAGGCTGAAAGTCATCATCTTTAAAATAAGAATCCGAATTCCGCTGTCCTCGGTAGGATCATTAAGTGACAAGTCACTCCTACTGTCTACGGTACAAATGGATGATTCACAACAGCAACCATCTTATCATAGATAGACAGTGCCGTCAACGGTTTTACATAAAAACTTTAATTATTTTACTACTACGCTTGAAGCGTCAACTTTAAGAGCTGGACCCATTGTAGTTGTAACGTTTACAGATTTCATGTAAGTACCTTTAGATGCAGCAGGTTTCGCTTTTTGCACTACATCGAATACAGTTAAGAAGTTTTCAACTAATTTTTCTGTAGAGAAAGAAACTTTACCGATAGGTGCGTGGATGATACCAGCTTTATCAGCACGGTATTCTACTTTACCAGCTTTAATTTCTGCGATAGCTTTTGTTACATCGAAAGTAACTGTACCAGTTTTAGGGTTTGGCATTAAACCTTTAGGTCCTAATACACGACCAAGTTTACCAACTTCACCCATCATGTCAGGAGTTGCAACGATTACATCGAAATCAAACCAACCTTGTTGGATTTTTTGGATGTATTCTGCATCGCCTACATAGTCAGCACCAGCAGCTTCAGCTTCTTTAAGTTTTTCACCTTTAGCGAATACTAATACACGTTGAGTTTTACCAGTACCGTTTGGTAACACTACTGCACCACGGATTTGTTGGTCGTTTTTACGAGTATCGATTCCTAGACGGAAAGCAACTTCTACAGTAGCGTCGAAGTTCACTGTGCTAGTTTTTTGAGCAAGTTCGATTGCTTCTTGAGCGCCGTATAATGCGTTACGGTCGATTAATTTTGCTGCATCTTGCAGTTTTTTACCTTTTTTAGCCATTATATAATTCCTCCTTGATTGTGGTTATAGCGGATTTTACCTCCCACGAATAAAGGTTGCGCGTTCACAAAGAAACTCCGCAACCTTCCAAAAAACAAATACATCATCAAGTAATGGGATTAGTCTTCGATAACAATACCCATGCTTCGTGCAGTACCTTCAACCATTAACATTGCAGCTTCTACTGAAGCAGCGTTAAGGTCTGGCATTTTAGTTTCAGCGATTTCGCGAACTTTATCACGTTTAACCGTTGCCACTTTTTTACGATTTGGTTCACCAGATCCAGATTGGATACCAGCTGCTACTTTAAGTAGTACCGCTGCAGGTGGAGTTTTTGTAATGAAAGTGAATGAACGGTCCTCGAATACTGAAATTTCAACTGGAATGATAAGACCAGCTTGATCTGCAGTACGCGCGTTGAATTCTTTACAGAATCCCATGATGTTCACACCTGCTTGACCTAATGCAGGACCAACCGGTGGAGCTGGGTTTGCTTTACCAGCAGGGATTTGAAGTTTAACAACTTTAATAACTTTTTTAGCCACGAGACACACCTCCTTAAGTCCGTGATGTGGTAATTGGGTTGCCCCTCCCACTCAATATCTGTCTGTCAGCTAATTGCCGATAACATTAAAATTATCATTGCAGACGTCAAACCAAAGTATGACAATCTGACCTAGAAATGATACCACTTTTAAATTTTTTAAGCAAGTAGTAATTAACAAAATCTGCGACATACGTCTTAGACATATGTACTTTAGTTACTAGAACTACATTTTTTGTATTTGCTCAAAATCTAGTTCCATAATTGTTTCGCGACCAAACATATCGACAGAAACTTTCACTTTTCCTTTTTCAGTGTCAATTTCTTCAACACGTCCTTGGAAGTGAGCAAAAGGCCCTTCCAATACTTCTACTGCTTCTCCAATAGAAATATCAATCTCGACAATTTTGTCAGTCATTCCCATTTGTTGAAGTAGACGATCCGCTTCTTCAGGTAATAAAGGTGTCGGTTTTGCACCACCACCAGATGAACCGATAAAGCCAGTTACACCTGGCGTATTACGTACAACATACCATGAATCATCTGTCATAATTAGCTCTACTAAAACATAACCAGGGAAAACTTTACGCATCATAGTACGCTTTTTCCCATCCTTCATTTCTGTTTCTTCATGTTCAGGTACAATAACACGGAAAATCTTATCCTGCATACCCATTGTTTCTACACGTTTCTCTAGGTTTGCTTTTACGCGGTTTTCATACCCTGAATACGTATGAACAACATACCAATTTTTCTCCATAACTACTAGGACTCCTCGTCCGTCCCTCCCTTACAAATAAGAGTGAAAATGATTCACGATATGCTAAGTGCATTCTTTACTCTTTTCACAAACTGCTCATTAGAAAAACATAGCTTTCGCTAACAGCTAGCGAAAGCCTGATGATATATACCAAATCTAGCATAGTCATCTATTGCTACCCTCATACTATCCCTAGTAGCATACTTATCATATTGAGAATATTTTACTGCTGTTCACTTCATAAAACGAACGAAAAAACCCGTTTATTATAATGACGGGCTATTTCAGAAGTATTAACATGCTATTTACTAAATTATAACTCTAAGTACCAGCGGAATAATGATGAAATACCTAAGTCTACTAACACAAAAAATAAAGCCATAATTACAACAGTTGAAATTACAACGACTGTATATTTCGTCAGTTCTTTACTTTTTGGCCAGCTTGTTTTGCGCATTTCCGACATTACATTGCTGAAAAAGCCTTTAATCTTGCCCATTCTAGCCTAACCTCCGAATCAATCATATCTGTCTATTTACAAATTATTTTATAGCGTTTGTTTATGCACTGTATGTTCATTGCAATGCGAGCAAAATTTCTTTAATTCGAGGCGTACAGTTGAATCTTCCTTAGCCGGAAACGTATAATTTCTCGATCCGCATTTTTCGCAATTTAGAACGACTTTTTTTGCCATATAATCACCTTTTCGGCACTTTGTCTTTTCAAGACTAACACCTATATTTGTCAATGTCAATAAAGGCATACAACCGCTAAGACATTTCTTCAAGAACTAAATGTCGCTCTAATTTACGCTTTACTCGTTGCAAAGCATTGTCAATAGATTTCACATGACGATTTAATTTCTCAGAAATTTCATGATAAGACTGTCCATCTAAATAGAGAGCTAACACCTGTAGCTCTAATTCACTTAAAATCTCACCCATCTTTTCTTCTAAGTAGCCAAATTCTTCTCTATGAATCATTAATTCTTCCGGATCATCCATAATGGCACCGGTTAACACGTCCATTAATGTACGATCTGATTCTTCATCAAAAATAGGCTTGTCCAAAGAAACATAAGAATTTAGTGGTATATGCTTTTGTCTTGTAGCTGTTTTAATAGCCGTAATAATTTGTCTTGTAATACATAATTCAGCAAAAGCTCGAAAAGAAGCAAGCTTATCTCCCTTAAAATCGCGAATGGCTTTATATAAACCAATCATGCCCTCTTGCACAATGTCTTCCTTATCAGCACCAATTAAAAAATAAGATCTAGCCTTCGCTCTCACTAACAAACGGTATTTCGTAATTAAATAATCCAACGCATCTGTATTACCTTGATGCACCATTTCAATAAGTTCTTCATCATTGAATCGTTCAAAATCTTGTGTCACTTGTACAATACTATTTTTAAACATGGTATCACCTCAGCCACAACAGATAATTAGGAACAGTATAACGGAATTGGAAAATATGCGTCAATCAATCATTTCAAACCACGCCGCCATTTTTCGAAGGCCAAAGCAACATCGGGCTTTAGCGCTATGCGAGAAGGCGGCTTGCTATCTTGTTTTCGTTTCACATCATGAGAAATTTTATGCTGGATAATACCCATCTCAATTTCTAGCTCTCTTGCCGATTTTCGAAGAGCTCCATTACCAAAAATAACATTTTGCTCTGCCATATCAGAAGTTGCTACGTGAATCTGTACATTTCTAGCTTTTAGTTCGTGTGTCATTTTTTCAATACGTTCATCTGCTGTTTCGTTTTTCCGTGTATAAATGACTTCAACATCATTTTCTAAATAAGTTTGCTCCACACCCGGTACAAGATGTGCGTCAAAAACTATAATTACGCGCCACCCTATAGCTGCCTTATACTCAGCCATAAGCTCAATTAATCTCCTACGGGCATCTTCAAAATTAGTATCACGTAATGGTCGCAGCTCTTTCCAAGCTCCTATCATATTATAGCCGTCAACAAGCAAAATGTTTTTCATCGTCAATCATTCGCTTCTTGACGTTTACGATACACTTCGTACATTAAAAGTGCAGCAGCTACTGATGCATTTAGTGATGTGACATGCCCAACCATCGGTAAATGATATAAAAAGTCACATTTCTCTTTTAATAAGCGGCCCATTCCTTTACCTTCACTACCAATAATAATCGCAAGTGGCAATGTTGCATCCATTTTACGATAGTCTGCTGAACCTTTTGCATCTGTCCCCGCAATCCATACCCCTCGTTCTTTCAGCTCATCTACCGTTTGCGCTAGGTTATTAACACGCACGACAGGTACATGCTCAATTGCTCCAGTTGATGCCTTTGCCACTACAGCAGTCAAACTCACAGAACGGCGCTTCGGGATAATAATACCATGCGCACCTATCGCATCAGCAGTTCGCATAATAGAGCCCAGATTATGCGGGTCCTCTAGTTCATCTAAAATTAAGAAGAATGGATCTTCTTGTTTTTTTGCCGCTGCAGCAAATAAATCCTCTAGCTCTGCATATCTATATGCTGCAACAGAGGCAACTATTCCTTGGTGGTTGGTATCTGATAATTGATCCACCTTTTTTTTCGGGACAAATTGAACGATGACTCCACGTTCTCGCGCTAAATCTAGAAGCTCATTCACCCCTGATTTTTTCACACCTTCTGCAATCCATACTTTATTCATATCGCGGCCTGAACGAAGTGCTTCTAACACTGGGTTTTTACCGGCAATAATTTCACCATTTTGCTCTGCCATTAATTTGACACTCCTTTCGATTCCTCGATGATTTGAATAGCGTATGCAATGATTGCATAAACGCGTTCTAATTCATTTAATAAATATAAACTACCAAGCACAGCCTCAAAACCTGAGCTATTACGGTATGTTTGAACATCGGTATTTTTTGGTACAGAGCCGGATTTGGCATTGCGTCCACGGCGGAACACAGCCAACTCCTCCTCTGTTAAAAAACCTTCATCCATCATTCGATGTACAATCATAGATTGTGCTTTCGCTGATACGTAACGTGTCGCTTCTCTATGAAGTGTGTTAGGTTTGACACGGCCAGCACGTAGTAAATGCTCTCGTACCTTTTGTTCTAAAACGGCGTCTCCCATATAGGCTAACGCTAATGCATTCAATTGCTTAACATCTTCGTTGCGGAGTTTATCCAAGTTACTTACCCTCGTTTCCATCTAGTTCCTTGTCGCGTATCTTCTAAAACGATACCTTGCGCTTGCAAATGGTCACGAATTTCATCCGAACGAGCAAAATCACGATTTTTACGTGCCTCTACACGTTCCTGTAAAAGTGCTTCAATTTCTTCGTCTAATAGCTCTTCTTCTTTTACAAATTCAATACCTAAGACGTCACCTAACACCTCAAAAGTTTCAGTAAAACTTACTAATACTTTTTCATCAGTATTCGTTTCATTTAGATAAATATTTGCGATACGCGCTAATTCAAATAATACAGAAACGGCATTTGCTGTATTAAAGTCATCATCCATCGCTTCTTCAAAGTGAGCTTTTTGTTCAGCAATTTTTTCAAGCCATTCTTCTGGGTGATCACCTAAGCTCGCAGTTGCTGTTAAACGGTGTTTTACATTGTTGTAAGCAGTACGAATTCGTTCTAACCCATTTGCGGCTGCATCTACTAAATCCTTCGCAAAGTTAATCGGATGACGATAATGCACAGAAAGCATAAAGAATCGTAAAACTTGTGGGTCAATTTGTTTACGAATATCATTAACGAGTATAAAATTACCAAGGGATTTGGACATTTTTTCATTATCAATATTAATATACCCATTGTGCATCCAATAACGCGCAAATGTTTTATCATTATGAGCTTCAGATTGTGCAATTTCATTTTCATGATGCGGGAATGTTAAATCTTGCCCACCAGCATGAATATCAATAGTATCTCCTAAATGCTCACGTGCCATTACGGAGCATTCTATATGCCAACCCGGACGTCCTTTGCCCCAAGGACTTTCCCAGAAAATTTCACCTGGCTTCACAGCTTTCCATAGAGCGAAATCTAACGCATCATCTTTTTTCTCGCCTGCTTCTATACGAGCACCAATTTTTAAATCATCCACCGATTGGTGAGATAATTTACCGTAACCATTAAATTTACGAGTTCGGTAATAGACATCACCAGCTGACTCATAAGCATAGCCTTTATCGACTAAAACTTGAATGAATTGAATGATATCATCCATATGCTCTGTTACGCGTGGATGTACATCTGCTTTCTTGCAACCTAGCGCTGTAACATCTTCAAAGTATGCGGCAATAAAGCGCTCCGTTAATTCATGAACTTCTTCTCCAAGTTCATTTGCAGCCTTAATAATTTTGTCGTCCACATCTGTGAAATTTGAAACAAATTTTACATCATAGCCTTTGTATTGGAAATAACGACGCACTGTGTCGTAGACAATTACAGGACGTGAATTCCCAATATGAATGTAGTTATAAACTGTCGGACCGCAAACGTACATTTTTACTTTGCCTTCTTCCAACGGTATGAAAGTTTCCTTTTGTCGTGTTAATGAGTTGAAAATTTGAATACTCATTGTGTTTCTCTCTCCTTTTGTAAGCGTTCGATTTCCTGATTCATTGCTGCAATCTGCTTCTCGAAAGCTTGACAACGTTCTTCTACAGGGTCAGGTATATTTTGATGGTCTAGTTTTTTCTCTAGACGGACTCCATCCTTAATCACTATTTTACCAGGAATACCGACAACTGTAGCATTTGGCGGCACTTCTTTTAAGACAACTGAACCTGCACCAATTTTACTATTTTCACCAATTGTAATAGAACCTAAAACTTTTGCACCTGTCGCAACTAGTACATTATCCTCTAATGTCGGGTGGCGTTTTCCCTTTTCTTTCCCTGTACCACCTAAAGTTACACCTTGATACAACGTGACATTATCACCAATCTCACATGTTTCACCAATTACAACGCCCATCCCATGGTCAATAAAGAAACGTCGACCGATTTTCGCTCCAGGATGAATTTCAATTCCAGTAAAGAAGCGACTAATTTGTGAAATGGCACGGGCTATAAAATAAAAACGCTTTTTAAAGAACCAATGGGCAACTCGATGTGACCAAGTAGCGTGCAAACCTGAGTATGTTAGTATAACTTCGAATACACTGCGCGCCGCTGGATCATTTTCAAAAATTGTTTCTACATCTTCCTTCATTCTTTTAAACACAAAAAGCTCCCCCTTTTCATTTTGTTCTGCTTTAATTTCACACAACCACTTGCATCCCTGGCCATTGAAATACTATAGCTGACGTTGATTTCATCGCAGAGTTAATGAAGTAGAATCCGGCGCATCCATCACTTCAAGTTACATGTTCAGAAAATAAAAAAGCGCCCCTATCATCCCAAAAAGGAATGACAGAGACGCTAAATTTGCGCGGTTCCACTCTGATTGAAGGCAAATGCCTTCCACTCTGGACGTTCTGTAACGGGAACGAATCGATAAAGCCTACTAGTTGTTCAGCTTTATGCTCAAAGGTGCATTTCAGTTTTGCCTAGGCTCAGACCACTTTCAGCCGGTGATGGTCCTCTCTTTGGAGCATGCGCCACTTACTTCTCCTTATCAACGCTTTCTCAATGTAAATACATTTTACAACGAACTGATAAATTGTCAATCAATTTCTACTTATTGCGCAAATTTTTCTACACGATCAATTGTTTTCTGTTTGCCAATTAAGCAAATCGCGTTCGGAAGTTCTGGACCATGCGTTTCACCCGTCGTTACGACGCGAATTGGCATAAATAGATTTTTACCCTTGTGACCTGTTTCTTTTTGAACAGCTTTAATAGCGGCTTTGACAGTATCAGGCGTAAATTCCTCTAAACCTTCAAGCTGAGCTTTAAATGCAGCCATTACCTCAGGTACCTGCTCACCTGCTAAAACTGCTTTTGCTTCTTCATCATATTCAATATGGTCGTTAAAGAATAGGCGAGATAGTTCTACAATTTCAGCACCAAAGCTCATTTGATCATGATAAAGTGCGATTAAATCTGTAGCCCATGCACGTTCTTCTTCCGTTAAGGCTTCTGGTAATAAACCAGCTTTTTGCAAGTGTGGTAAAGATAATGCTACTACTTCTTCTGAAGATAATTTTTTAATGTATTGGTTATTCATCCAAGTAAGCTTTTGTTTATCAAACATAGATGGTGATTTTGAAAGACGTTTTTCATCAAACATTTTAATAAATTCTTCTTTTGAGAAAATCTCTTCTTCCCCTTCAGGAGACCAGCCAAGTAATGCGAAGAAGTTGAACATTGCTTCAGGTAGGTAGCCTAAATCTTTATATTGTGTGACGAATTGAATAATTGATTCATCACGTTTTGATAATTTTTTACGGTTTTCATTAATGATTAATGTCATATGACCAAAGCGTGGATATTCCCAGCCGAATGCATCAAAAATCATCATTTGTTTTGGTGTATTCGATAAATGCTCTTCACCACGGAATACATGTGAAATTTCCATAAAGTGATCATCTAGCACTACCGCATAGTTATACGTTGGGATACCGTTTGCTTTAACAAGAACCCAGTCACCAATATCTTTTGACTCAAATGATACTTGTCCACGTACTAAATCTTCAAATTCATATGTTACATTTTCAGGTACGCGCATACGAATTGTATATGGTTCACCAGCAGCTTCTTTAGCCGTAACTTCCTCTGCTGATAAATGACGACAAGTACCATCATAAGTTGGAGCTGCAACACCTCGTGCTTTTTGCTCTTCACGAGACGCTTCTAATTTCTCAGAAGAACAGAAGCATTTGTAAGCTAAGCCTTGCTCTAATAGCTTTTCAGCGTGCTCTTTATAAATATCAAGACGCTCCATTTGGCGATAAGGTGCATATGGTCCACCAATATCGATCGACTCATCATACTCAATACCTAACCACTTTAAATTATCTAGCTGAGATGCTTCTCCGCCCTCTACATTACGCTCAATATCTGTATCCTCAATACGTACGATGAATTTACCGTTATGATGTTTTGCATATAAATAGTTAAATAACGCTGTACGCGCTCCACCGATATGTAAGAAACCAGTAGGGGATGGCGCGTAACGAACACGAACTTCTTTCGCCATAATTAAAAGCCTCCTAAATTTTCGTTCAAAAAATTGACTTTGTTCATTTTACCACTCTGTTACAGGAAATAAAAGCGCTGAGAGCCTGCTTTTATTTCTTAATCAATAGGATTGTCGCCATCGCAGCAATCCCTTCCTCGCGACCTGTAAAACCTAAACGCTCAGTTGTTGTCGCTTTAACATTCACCTGAGAAGGCTCTGCATGAAGCAATTCAGCAATTCGATTTTGCATTTGTTGAATATATGGCGCCATCTTCGGACGTTGTGCCATAATCGTACAATCCACATTACCTAGAATATAGCCCTTATCCTCAACAATCTTCCAAATATACTCTAATAATTTTGCTGAATCAGCATCCTTGAACGCGGGATCTGTATCTGGGAAATGACGACCGATATCTCCCTCACCAATAGCCCCTAACGCTGCATCAGTTACAGTATGTAATAAAACATCTGCATCTGAATGCCCTACTAACCCTTTTTCATGAGGAATTGTTATACCACCAATAATTAATGGACGTCCTTCTTCAAATGCATGCACGTCAAATCCTTGTCCCACTCGAAACATATGATTTTGAGACTGTCTAATAAGATAAATAAAACAAAAAATCCACCAACTGAAGCTTATTTACTTCAAAAAATATGCAGACTTAAAAAGCTTCTATTCAGCTTATAAGGCAGTCTCATTCACCTTCCTTCACTTTTATATTTACTCTATATTATACCCTCACATTTTAACATATTTCCTAGGAAATTGAGTCGGTAGTGAACAGTACTGTGAATTAACATCAAAAGATAGGAAAATGTAAAATCTCATCAGCAAATTATAATGCTGATGAGATTTTTAGTTTGTTATTATAATTTTTTCAAAGCACGTTTACGCAATATCGCTTCACCGAAAACTAAATCTTCTTGCGTCGTCATCTTTACATTCTCGTAGCTACTTTCTACAATATGCACCTCATGGCCGAGACGTTCAACAAGCATTGCTTCATCGGTACCAAGGAAGCCTACCTTCTCAGCGACATCCTCCGCCTCCACAATTAAATCAAATTGAAATGCTTGTGGAGTTTGAATCATCCATAAGCTTTCTCGATCAATAGTCTCTTCAATAACACCATCACGTACTTTTTTCATCGTATCCTTCGCACGAACCCCCGCAATCGCAGCGCCAAATTCTTGCGCACTTTGTACAAGATTCGCAATAATGTCATGCGTAATAAATGGACGCGCAGCATCATGCACAAGCACAATATCAACCTGCTTCATTTCTTTCATGCACGAATGAACGGAATGCTGTCGTTCTGCACCACCATCAGGTAAACCTTTAACTTTAGTAATTCCATACCTCTCTAGCATTTCTTGAATAAATACACGCTCTTCCGGCTTCACTGCAAGCCAAATACCTGTACACTGGCTATCCTGTTCAAATACCTCCAGTGTGTGTATGAGGATCGGTTTTTCTAAAAGATTTAAAAACAACTTATTTTGCCCTGCACCCATTCGCTTTCCGCTTCCCGCAGCAGGCAACACTACTTCATATTGCACATTTCCCACTTCCTAGTCATCCTTTGGTTTAGCAAAAATCATACGCCCCGCTGATGTTTGAAGAACACTTGTTACGGTTACTGTAATTGCCTGTCCTATATAGCTACGTCCACCTTCAACAACGATCATTGTGCCATCATCTAAATAAGCAACCCCTTGATTATGCTCTTTGCCATCTTTAATGACCATCACTTGCATATTCTCACCTGGAATAACGACAGGCTTTACTGCATTTGCTAAATCATTGATGTTTAGTACTTTAACGTTGTGGAGCTCACAAACTTTGTTAAGGTTAAAGTCGTTCGTCACAATTTGTGTATCGTTCCCCATTTTCTTTGCAAGGCGCACTAGTTTTAAGTCAACCTCTTGAACATCCTCAAAGTCCTCTTCCGTAATCTGTACCTTCGTCATACGTTCATCTTGTAATTTCTTCAAAATATCTAAACCTCGACGACCTCTTGTACGCTTTAATGTATCCGAAGAGTCAGCAATATGCTGGAGCTCAGTAAGGACAAATTGAGGTACTACTAGTGTACCTTCTATAAAGCCTGTTTCAGAAATATCTGCAATACGACCATCAATAATAACACTAGTATCTAACAGTTTATAGCTGCCTCGTACTTCTTGAGGCTCTACACCTTCCGCTAATTTTTTCTTCGTATTATTACCACGTAACGTAAATAGTTGGATTAATTCATCTCGTTTTTTAAAGCCTACACGGAACCCTAAATAGCCAAGCACAAATGACAGTATAATTGGTAAAACCTTTGTAATAATCGGTAAATCAATACTATCAATTGCAAAGCCTAAGAAATAAGCAACGATAAGCCCGATAATAAGTCCAAGTGTACCAAATAATAAATCCCCAACAGGTACTTTAAATAACACCTCTTCCATCCAGCTAATGAGCCTTACAAAATAATCTGAAAAGGCAAACGATAATGTAAACAGTAAAAGCGCTCCTAAAGCTACTGATACATAAGGATTATCAAGCCAAGGATTAGATGATAAATGAAGCAATTCGTATAATGGCGGTAAGAAAACAAGGCCTAGTGCTCCTCCAATCAGTAAAAAAGCAATTTGAACAAATTTTTTCATAAACTGTCACCTCCCATTTTTAATATATAATTATACATAGTTTACTGTAGAAAATCTTTTATGAACCCATCAATCCCTCTACTTTTGATCGATCATTTTTGAGTCTACTGAAAGAAGAAAATCAATTACTGAAATTCTTCACACTAAAAACTTAAAATTTCCCTTTGACATCCGCCAGGCAATACACAAACCTTTTCGCAGACGTTATTTTAGACGCCGTTTCCCCTCTTAGAGTTTCCTACCTTCTATCTATGAATTACAAAAGCGTGCAAATCAATTATGCCTCGGCATAATTGCGTCCGGAATCGGCTTTGTGCATGCACAAAGCACTCCTTGCCGATTTCCGTGACATCCGCCGGAGGCTTTGGGCCAACGTGATGTTGGTCACTCAGCCGTTGCCACAGGACGTGGCGTTCTTAGACTGAGTTCCTTGATTTCAGCGGGTGTTTGTACTCCCGCTGAAATAAATTAATTAAAAGTGCATGTTAGAACATTGTCCAACATGCACAAGCTTCTTTATAGCTCTCTAAAGCAAGCATTCAATGCATCCTTTATCGTTTCCACACCAACTATCTCAATACCTTGCGGGAAATCCCATCCACCGATATTCGAGGCCGGTATGAAGGCCCGTTTAAATCCTAGCTTTGCTGCCTCAATCACACGTTGTTCAATACGAGATACACGACGCACCTCGCCTGTCAAACCCACTTCCCCAATAAAGCAATCCGTTGCTCTGACAGCTTGATCCTTAAAACTCGAAACGATGCTTGTCAACACAGCTAAATCAATTGCAGGTTCATCAAGCTTCACGCCGCCAGCAACTTTAATATATGCATCCTGAGCCTGTAGCATGAGGCCCATTCTCTTTTCAAGGACTGCCATAAGTAGTTGCACACGGTTTTGATCGACCCCCGTTGCCATTCGTTTCGGATAATTAAAGCTTGTTGGTGTTACAAGTGACTGAATTTCAACTAGAATTGGCCGTGTACCTTCCATTGAGGCTACGATTGTTGACCCTGCCGCCCCCTGTGAACGCTCCTGTAAGAACAACTCAGACGGGTTTAACACTTCCTTTAAGCCTCCCTGGAGCATTTCAAAGATAGCAATTTCATTCGTAGAGCCAAAACGGTTTTTTTGGCTGCGTAAAATACGGTGATTATGATGTCGTTCACCTTCAAAATACAATACCGTATCAACCATATGCTCCAGAATACGTGGCCCTGCAATTTGTCCCTCTTTTGTTACATGTCCAACTAAAAAAATGGCAATTCCCTTTGTTTTTGCAATTCGCATAAGTTCTGCTGTACATTCACGCACTTGTGATACACTACCAGGTGCACTCGTTACCTCCGGATGAAAAACAGTTTGAATAGAATCGACAATAACAAACTTCGGCTGCACATCGTCAATGGTCTGATTTAAAAACTCTAAATTCGTCTCAGAATATATATAAAGCTCTTGTGATACCACGCCTAAACGTTCTGCACGTAGCTTTGTTTGACGGATGGATTCCTCACCAGAAATATAGAGCACACGATGCCCTTTATTCGAAAGCAACGCAGATACTTGTAATAACAACGTCGACTTCCCAATCCCAGGATCTCCTCCAATTAACACAAGAGAACCTGGCACGATGCCTCCACCTAACACTCGGTTAAGCTCACCCATTTCTGTTGCAACTCGTGATTCCTCGGCAGCTTCAATCTGCATAATAGGGAGAGCCTTTTGGGTAACTGTAGCAGAGTGTTGGAATGCCCCACGTGGGCCTTTCGCGACGACTTCCACCTCTTCAACCATCTTATTCCATTCTCCACACCCTGGACATCTTCCCATCCATTTTGCGGATTCATAGCCGCAGCTTGAGCATACAAATTTTGTTTTTTTCTTTGCCAAATTGCATCCACCTCGAATATTTGTTCTTATGTTTATTGTACATAAAAAAGAACAGCTTGGCACTATAGCCTTGCTGTCCTTTTCAAATAAACAATTAACGGGCAGATGGGGGATGGAGAAGCCCCCACTGATGAAGATTATTTAGAAGTAGAAACTTCCTCTTTTTTCTTCACAACAAACTCATCATTTACGTAATCAATGATAACTTGGTCGCCCTTCTCTACATTGCCTTTCAGCAGTTCTTCCGATAAACGGTCTTCTACTTGTTTTTGCAATGAACGACGTAATGGACGAGCACCGTATTGAGGATCGTAACCTTCCTCTGCAATTTTCTCGAGAGCCGAATCCGTTAACTCTAACGAGATGTCTTGCTCTTTCAAACGCTTTGTTAAAGCATTCGCCATCATTGCTACGATTTCTTTTAAATGTTCTTTTTCTAGTGAGTGGAAGACGATCATTTCGTCGATACGGTTTAAGAACTCTGGGCGGAATGCTTTTTTCAATTCCTCGAGCATTGTACCCTTCATATCTTTATACTTCGTATCAGTACCACCAACATTGAAGCCAAGGTTTTTACGATATTTTAAAGTATCTGCACCAACGTTTGATGTCATAATAACAACTGTGTTGCGGAAATCTACCACTCGACCTTTAGAATCTGTTAAACGGCCATCTTCAAGTACTTGAAGTAAAATATTGAAAACATCTGGGTGAGCCTTCTCAATTTCATCTAGTAATACTACTGAATACGGTTTACGACGAACTTTTTCTGTTAGTTGACCGCCATCATCAAAACCTACATAGCCTGGAGGTGAACCAACTAAACGAGAAGTCGAATGTTTTTCCATGTACTCAGACATATCAACGCGAATCATTGCGTCCTCATCACCAAACATAACCTCAGCTAGTGCTCTAGCAAGCTCTGTTTTACCAACCCCAGTAGGGCCTAAGAAAATAAATGAACCAATTGGTCGTTTCGGATCTTTCAAACCAGCTCTTGCACGACGAATTGCGCGAGAAATTGCCTCTACTGCTTCTCCTTGACCTACAACTCGTTTGTGTAACTCTTCTTCAAGCTGTAATAACTTAGAAGATTCTTCTGAAGCAATTTTTGATACCGGAATTCCAGTCCACATAGATACTACCGCTGCTACATCATCCACTGTAACTTTTGACTCGGCTTTACCCTGCTCTTCCTTCCAATTTTTTCTCGTAGTTTCAATTTCATCTTTTAGCTTTTGTTCTGTATCTCTTAATGACGCTGCCTTCTCAAATTCTTGACCTGAAACAGCTGCATTCTTTTCAGAGCGCACATTTTCAAGCTTATCTTCTAGTGCCTTTAAGTTTGGTGGCACTGCGAATGAACGCAAGCGTACTTTAGAACCCGCTTCATCGATTAAGTCAATCGCCTTGTCTGGTAAGAAACGATCAGAAATATATCGATCACTCATTTTTGCTGCCGCTTCAATTGCTTCATCTGTAATTTTCACACGGTGATGTGCTTCATAACGATCACGTAAGCCTTGAATAATCTGAATCGCTTCTTCTACAGTTGGCTCATCAACTTGAATTGGTTGGAAACGGCGCTCTAATGCTGCATCCTTCTCAATATATTTGCGATACTCATCTAGTGTCGTTGCACCAATACATTGAAGCTCGCCACGTGCTAAAGATGGCTTTAAAATATTTGATGCATCAATGGCACCTTCTGCACCACCTGCACCGATCAATGTATGCAATTCATCGATGAATAAAATAACATTACCTGCTTGGCGAATTTCATCCATTACTTTTTTCAAGCGATCTTCAAATTCACCACGATATTTAGTTCCAGCAACAACTGTCCCCATATCAAGTGTCATAACACGTTTATCACGAAGAATTTCTGGCACTTCATTATTAATAATTTGCTGTGCTAAGCCTTCAGCAATAGCTGTTTTACCAACACCTGGCTCTCCGATTAATACAGGGTTATTTTTTGTACGACGTGACAAAACCTCAATAACACGTGTAATTTCCTTGCTTCGACCAATGACCGGATCTAAAGTGCCTTCACGAGCAATTTGCGTTAAATCACGCGCAAGGCTATCTAATGTTGGTGTATTGGCAGCCTGTGCAGCTTGTTGGCCAGACTGAGCATTATCGTTATTGCCTAATAACAATAGCACTTGCTGACGAGCCTTATTCAATCCGACACCAGCATTATTTAATACACGGGCCGCTATACCTTCACCTTCACGAATAAGTGCTAATAGTAAATGCTCTGTGCCGATATAGGAATGACCTAATTTACGTGATTCATCGACTGATAGTTCTATTACCTTTTTAGCTCGAGGTGTGTAGTGGACAATTGGACCAACATCCTCTTTACCTTTCCCTACAAGCTCTTCAATACCTGCTTCAATCATTTGAGGACTAATATCAATGGCTTCTAATGCTTTTGCAGCAATACCGCCACCTTCACGGATAAGCCCTAATAGAATATGCTCTGTTCCAATTGATTCGTGTTTCCAACGAATTGCCTCTTCTTGTGCAAGCTGTAATACTTTTTGCGCGCGTTGTGTAAAACGATTAAACATCAAATGAATCCTCTCCTTTTCCCCGAATAATAGGCTTACTCATATTTTCTCGAGATAGTGCCTCACGAAGCATTTCAGCTCGTACGCGATCTCGCTCAGCAGGTGGCAAAACGTCACCTGCGTAATTCTGTAAAAATCCAGGTTGCATACTAACTACACATTCGTTTAATTTAGTCGCTTTAATACCTTCAATTAACTGTAAATCTACTCCTAAGCGAACATTGGATAGACAGGTAGCAGCTTCCTCACTCGTTAAAATTCGAGCATGTATTAAAGTGCCTAAAGCACGGTATACACGGTCTTCTAGTGCAAGCTCAGCTTTTTCCATTAACTTGCCTCTTGCATGCCGTTCTTTTTGAATTATTTTTTCAGCGACACTTTGGATATCCGCTAAAATATCATCCTCTGTTTTCCCTAGTGTAATCTGATTTGACACTTGGTAAACGTTACCTATATTTTCGCTACCTTCTCCATATATTCCTCTTACGGTCATTCCTAATCGTGTCATTGCATTAATGATTTGATTCATCTGACCCGTGAGTGTAAGGGCTGGTAGGTGCATCATGACAGATGCTCGCAAACCAGTACCAATATTTGTTGGGCAACTTGTTAAATAACCAAATGTATCTCGGAATGCATAAGGCAAAGCTTTCTCTAAGGTACGATCAATTTTATTGGCCTGCTCGTATGCCTTTTGAAGTTGAAAACTCGCTGTCATACATTGAATGCGTAAATGGTCTTCTTCGTTCACCATAATGCTAATGGATTCGTCATCAGATAAGAGCATGGAGCCAACTTGCTCTTTTTTAGCAAGCTGAGGACTAATTAAATGTTTTTCTACAAGTATTTGACGCTGTAAAGGCGTTAAATCTTTAATAGCAAAATATGAATAATTTTCTCGAAGTTCTGTACTATCCTTGATTGCATGTGTAACTGCCTGTTCCACATGTAATGCTTCATCCTCTGTAAAGGCTAATGGAAAACGATAACCATCTAAATTTCGCGCCAGGCGAATGCGTGTACTTATGACAATATCTGAATAATCGTCCTCCACACTCATCCATATTGGTGTAGCACGCTCTAAAAACGATTCAATCATCACGACACATCACCACCTTCAAATTGTAGCTGCTTCTCAAGTTCCTTCGCTTCATCACGAAGCTTTGCTGCCTCTTCAAAGTGTTCTTCATCTACAGCAATCTTCATACGTTTACGAATATCTTCAATTTGCTTTTTGATGACATAAACATTATTTCGAGCACCAGGCATTTTCCCTATATGTTGAGGACCAGCCTGTATACGGTTAAAGAGCTTCGGTAAATGCTCGCTAAAGGTGTCATAGCAGCTAGGGCATCCAAATTTACCTTCTTTTAAAAATTGTTTATACGTAAATCCACATCGTGGACATGTTTGCGGTTGTGGTGGTGCCTGCTGTTTTTCACCCACTTGTTGTTGCTGCCATGATGGTGAGCCAAACCAATTAGATAATAGCTGTTGAATAGATACTGGCTCTTGCTTAAATTCAGCATGAAATGGATGGAATTGCGAGGCGCAGACGTCACAATAATGGTGCTCCACCTTTTGGCCACTTTGAACTTGTGTTACGGTAACTGTCGCATTACGCTGCTTACAATGTTCGCATATCATTTCCATCACCTCTTTTATTTTTGCTATTCATATTTAATCGTTGTTAGCATTGCTCTTAAAATTTTTGCTCGAATGATATCCCGTAACGGGAGTTGAAAATCGATAGTTGAGCGATCAACTGCTGCTAACATTATTTTCGCTTCTCGCTTTGAAATTACCTGCTCATCAATTAGTCGATAAACTAAATCTTCTGCCATTGTTTGCGATGCCCCACCTTCTATTTGCCTGAGGACATCATCGATTAAATCAATTTGTGAATTCGCGCGGACACGTAAAATTCGAATGTATCCACCACCACCACGTTTGCTTTCAACAAGGTAACCTCGTTCGGCAGTAAATCTTGTATTAATTACATAATTTATTTGCGAGGGCACACATTGAAATTTATCTGCGATTTCACTACGTTTTATTTCAATATGCCCTTCTCCACCTAATTCAAGTACTTGCTTTAAGTAGCCTTCTATGATGTCTGATATATTACGCATTTTAGGAATACACCTCGCTTACTCCACTGACTTTGACTATCTTTGACTTTCTTTGAGTATATTATACAAAACGCTTGAAAATAATTGCAATTAATTCGCACATAGAAAAATCAAAGCGTTTTCTGTCCTTTTTATAAGATACCCTTTTCAGCTATAGAAAAAACGCAAGCATATGCAACTAGCATATACTTGCGTCTATAAAAATTATACCCAACGACCAACAATTGGATAACGCCAAGGCTCATCAGATAAAGCCTTCACAATACCGATAATTGGCGCAATAAAATAAATAATACCAAAAATAATCACGAACGGTATACCAATAAGCAAGAAGCTTAAAATACCCGAAATTGTAAGTAATACCACCATCACAACTTGGAACAATAAGGCTTGCACAGAAATACTCTTTACCTCTTCATCCGATCCAATTAAGAAAAATATTATTGGTACTAACCATGGCGCAAAAAACGCACTTGCGTGTATGATTACCTTAGACCATTTAGTTTCCATTTATATCAACCCTTCCATTTAATTTTTTATTTTATGTACTACTATTTACGGATCTATTCCTTAAATAGTTTCAAATATAATTGGATTTTAAAATCTTTTTGAAAGGCATGTGATACTCGATGGAATTTAATAACAAACTTGCAAACGAATACGAAAAAGGTATTCGCCGCACGCTACCTAGCTATGATGCAATGCTACGTTTGACACAAACCTTTTACCAATCTGCGTTACACGAAAAAGCTGCATTTTTAGTAGTTGGCTCCGGAAGTGGTAATGAAATTTTACAGCTCGCTGAGGAAAGACCACATTGGTCATTTTTTGGTATAGATCCGTCAGAAGCGATGCTACAAATTGCTGGTGAACGTTTAAAATCCCTACCTAATAATATTTCTTTATATCAAGGAACTATACTGGATACTCAGCTACCTGCAGTGAAGTTTGATGCAGCAAGCTGTGTATTAGTGCTTCATTTTATACAAGATGATCAAGAGAAGCTTGCAACATTAAAAGAAATAGCGAATAATTTAAAGCCTGGTGCCCCATTTGTTCTCGTCTCAAAATACGGGCAACTCGGTTCCTTAGAAACTGAGCTACAATTTGATTTATGGCGTGCTTATTGGCTACAGCATACAAAGCTAACACCATCGGACGTAGCTGAAATGGAGAAATCCATACGTTCTCTTTCATTTATGCGTGAAGAGGACATTTTATCACTACTACAGCAGGCAGGCTTTACAAAACCATCTAGATTCTTTGCTACCACTTTATTTGGTGGTTGGATATGTTATAAAGAAAGTTTCTTGTGAAGATATATACACCTGTTAGGATAGAATGAACAGAATTGAGGTGAATGCTGTGATACGCACAATTGGAATTACAAAAGACCAAAAGCTTATAAAGGAATTTCCTCTTGAAGATATACACAAAAACGAATTTGAATGGTACTGGGTCGATTTTAATTGCCCGACCGATGAGGAAGAACTACTGTTAGATACATTTTTTCATTTTCATCCACTCGCTATAGAAGATTGTTTAATGCGTTTACAGCGGCCAAAGCTCGATTTTTATGATGATTTCCATTTCTTTGTTATCCAAAGAGTTAATGAAGAATTAACAGCTGAGGAAGTAAACATTTTTGTTTCTAATAAATTTATTGTCACATTTCATAAAAACATAGCTCCAGAAATAGATCGAGTACAAATGATGTTAGAAAAACAGCCAAAAAATTGGGAACGCGGCACAGTATATTTAACATACCAAGTAATCGATAAAATTGTTGATAGCTATTTCCCTCTTGTCTATAAGATTGAGGATCATTTAAATGCACTAGAAGATGAGCTTACCTATCAAAGTAACCCCAATGCTATGAAAGTTGTGTTTGAATTCCGTAGTGATTTACTTGATCTACGACGCACCATTTTACCAATGCGTGATCTATTATATCGTATCCTTAACTCTTACCGATTTTCACTTAAGAAATCAGAACGAGCATATTTCGGAGATATTTACGATCATCTGCTTAAACTCACCGAAATGATCGAATCTAACCGCGAGCTCACTGCTGATATGCGTGATAGCTACATGGCGATGAGCTCTAGTCGCATGAATGGCATTATGATGACCTTAACAATTGTTTCAACAATCTTTATTCCCCTAACATTCATTGCCGGTGTTTATGGAATGAATTTTGACTATATGCCAGAGCTACACGGAAAATATAGCTACTTTATTGTACTCGCAATTATGATTCTTATCGTTTTATTTATGTTGGGAGTCTTTAAACTTAAAGGATGGTTCGGTTTATTTAAATCTTAAAAGTGATGTTGCTATAGCAATTCCTTTGGGACCAACGACACAGATTGAAGCCAAGCCTTCAGCCAGTTATTCTTTTGTCGACAAGCTGAAGGCACCTTAGAAATTTTTCTAAGGTGCCTTTTTACTGTCAGTAAGGACCACGATCATCAATTTTATCTTCGCCTTGCTGTGGAAATAAAAAGTATGCAAGTACCCCTGAAACTAATGTTGCACCGATAGTGATTAATAGTTGATCTAAGTCTGGTACATCAGCATAGTAGTTTCGTAACATGTAAACCGATCCAATTGCTACAATTACCATAACCGGAATGACAAATTTGAAACGCTTCTTCTCCATGTAATACCTCCTCAAAACTATTGTTACGTTCAATCTAAACAGTTCGTATTTTACAGGTTTCCTATTTCAAATTCAATTTACCTATTACCTTTTTAATAGTCTATTTCATGACTTTTAATCGACAATCATCTATAATACCTATAAAAAAATAAAGAAATAAACTAAAATTTTAACCAAATTTACTACAAAAAATAGTAGAATAGACTAAATACCATATATTTCGAAAAATTAACAAACTAAGCAATTCGATTTTTTATATACTTACTATGCATTTATAAAGAATGGAGCAAACAACAATGAGTTGGTTTACAAAAAAGAACGATTCTAGCTACTCAATTACATTAGCACCTGAAAATTATAAGAACAATGTACAATTGGATATTTCAAACCATCCAAAACTTCAAAAACAGTTGCAACTTTTAGATTTAACAATTGAGGATTTAGCCATCATTAAACAACTACAGCCTTTAGCTAAGGATTTAGTTCCTGAAATGGTGGATCAATTTTATGCAGCCATTAGTTTGAGCCAAGATTTGTTAGATATTATAAACAGAACGTCACAAATCGATCGTTTAAAAGTTACTTTACATAAGCATATGAGTGATATTTTCGAAAGTCATATTAATAACTCTTATATTGATGAACGGAAGGCAATCGCCGAAACCCATGTTCGAATTGGTCTACAATCGAAGTGGTATATCGCCTCATTCCAGTCATTAACAACGACATTTACACGCTTTACAAATGAGTTAGATATATCGAAACATGATGCAATACGTGCTATCAATGCCTTCTGCAAAATCATTAACTTCGAGCAGCAGCTTGTAATCGAAGCCTATGAAAAAGAAGAGGAACGCATTCGTACAGCAGCTGACGACACAAAACATGCACTTGTTACTACCATTCAAAAAACGGCAGAGGAACTCAATGGGATTAGCGAAGAAACAGCAGCTTCTTTATTAGTCATTTCTTCTCAAACGGATGATATCGCAGTAGCTACTAAGCAAGGCTTAACCTTCGTTGCTGATACACAAGAAAAATCCAGACGTGGACAGCAGCAGCTACAAGATCAAAATGATTTAATACAGGTTATTTTGCAAAGCGTAAACAGTCTCGAAGTTACGATGAACCAGTTACGCACATCTTCTCAAAAAATATCAGAGATTGTCGGGCTAGTTACAGGAATTGCAGATCAAACTAACTTATTAGCATTGAATGCTTCTATCGAGGCAGCCCGTGCAGGTGAGCATGGTAAAGGTTTTGCTGTTGTTGCAGAGGAAGTCCGTAAACTTGCAGAAGAAACAAAAAATGCTGTACAAAATGTTTCTCATCTCATTAAAGAAACAGAAAGTAATATTACAACAATGTCGAATTCAGTTATTAACGTGGATCAAAAGATTCAACATAGCGTAGATACACAAAACAGTTTATCTAAATCATTTAATGATATCGCCGATGCGGTTTCTGGAATTCAACAGCAGTATGTAAATACATCAAGAGATATTTCAGCAATCTCTAACTTGATTACTGAACTGTCACAAGGGGCAACACTAGTTTCCTCTTCTTCCGATTCACTTATTAATGTCGTAAATGAGTTAAAAATGTAAGCACGAAAAAGGGAAACTGACCGTATACGTCAATTTCCCTTTTTAATTTTAATGCGGTAATTCCCGTTTTTGTTTACGATGTTCTCTTCTTGCAGGGCCTGTTTCAAACAGACGTTTTTCTGCATCTGTTTCAGGATAAATTGCAGGAACTGACTTAGGTTTACCGTCATCGTCTACTGCAACCATCGTTACAAAGGATTCCGTCGTTAATTTTTCCTCACGAGTTTCAATGTTTCGTGAAATAACCCGAACGTAAACTTCCATTGAAGATCGTCCAGTTGACGAAACAATACTTTCAATTTCTAAAATATCCCCCACATGTGCTGCCGATAAAAAATCAACCGAATCAATAGAGGCTGTAACTACATGCCCTTTCGCATGCTTCATTGCTGTAATAGCAGCAATTTCATCAATATAAGCTAACACTCTTCCACCGAAAATGGAGTTGTGATTATTTGTATCTGGCGGTAATACGAGACGCGTTTGAACAGTACGTGACTGACCCATCGGTATTGCGTTGTTTGTCATAGTTCTTGCAACTTCCCTTCATGAATGTTCTTTCGTCATCGTATCGTAGAAAAAGAGTTGATGCAAATTAGAACGATTTCTTCATCGTAATAAATTTCATATCTGTCATTTCCTCAATTGCCCACTTAATACCTTCGCGTCCGTAGCCACTCATTTTTACGCCACCGTATGGCATATTATCAACTCTAAATGTCGGAATATCATTAATAATAACAGCACCTGCCTGTATTTCATCTGCTGCACGTAATGCATCAGGTAACACATTCGTATAAATTCCAGCATTTAGGCCAAGTTCCGACTCATTCACTAGTCGAATAGCGTCGTCTAATGTTTCATATGAAACAATTGAGACGATTGGCGCGAATGTTTCCTGACAAACAATTTTCATATCCGCCGTTACATTCGTCATAACAGTTGGCGTTAAAGCACGTTCCGTGAATGTCCCTCCTGTTGCAACTACCGCACCTTGTGACTTTGCTTCTTCAATCCATTGACGAATACGTTCAACTTCTTTTGGATTAATCATTGCACTAACATCAGTATTTGTATCTAGTGGATCACCTACCACTAATTTTTCTGTCTCAGCTACAAACGCCTTTGTAAATTCATCAATAATAGATGCATGTACATAAATACGTTGTAAGGAGATACAAACTTGTCCAGCAAAATTAAAGGCGCCTCCAACACAACGCGAAATAATTTTATCAATTGGTGTCGATGGCTCGACAATTACTGCAGCATTGGAACCAAGCTCTAAAGTGACTTTACGCAAGCCTACTTTTTCTTTAATGCCCAATCCAACCTTACCACTTCCCGTGAATGTCACCTTTTTCACGTATGGATGTGTCACGAGCGTATCACTAAGCTCACCACCACTACCGGTAACAATCTGTAGCGCACCATCAGGCAAACCCGCTTCCTTAAATATTTCAGCCAACACTATAGCACTTAATGGTGTTTGATTTGCTGGTTTTAACACGACAGTATTTCCGACTGCAAAAGCAGGACCTAATTTATGTGCCACTAAATTAAATGGAAAATTAAATGGTGTAATGGCTGAAATTACACCTAGAGGTTCTCGTTTTGTCCAGCCTATACGATCTCCTGCTCCAGGTGCAGCATCCATCGGTACCGTTTCATCCTTTGCTTGTTTAGCTCCCTCTGCGGCAAATTGATAGGTTGCTATTGTGCGTTCTATTTCAATTAAACCTGCTGATATTGGCTTACTTGCCTCTAAGGCCAAAATTTCAGCTAATCCCTCTTTACGCTGGCGCATGATGTCGACTACTTTATATAATATTTCTGCACGTTCGTAGGCTGTTGTCTTTTTAAACGTTTGGAATGCCTCCTGTGCACCTTCTATTGCTTGCTCCACGTCAGAAATTGACGCCTTAGCTACCTTTGCAATAACCTCACCACTATATGGTGATTTCAACTCATATGTTGCCTTTGTGTTCTGCCACTGGCCATTTATCCAAAGCTTTGTTTCCTTCATCCTTCAAATGCACCTCCAAAAAATCAAATTCTTCTTTATTTTATCACGAAGAGCTTGATGCTACAGCTGCTGCACTTACTGCCGCGAACATTGCTGCTTGCTGTGCTTGAATCAATAATTCAATAGAAGACATGATCGTCATTGATAAGGATTGTTGCACCTGCGCCATATCATAAATAGCAATTTGAATGGCCATAAATAACACAAATTCACGATGCCATTTTAGAAGTTTCATACCCTTTAACTCATGATATAAATCAACAATCTGTTGAAGCTGTGCCTGATTCACTTCAAGGATTGCTAAAAAGCCAAGTAATGGATAGTGCATCGTCTTGACCTTTACATCCTGATTTTTTAATGTGTCACGGATTGTCACAACATTTGGCACTAATTTATTATCATATTGAAGTGATAAGAATGTCAGTACTTGTGATAGCCATTGAAGCTCATTACCCGCATTAAAATTATACGTACGTAATTCTTTATAATAACGATTCATTGTTTCCGCACGTAGCTCTACATCCTCAGATGGGCTGCTTAACAATACTGCATAAGGAATATCATCGTATGACGTTAAAAACTTATGATGTTTGCGGATTGCATCATATAATGCACGGGCTGCCTGTGCATGTGCACGTTTCTCACTTTCCTTTTTAGTTAAAAAACTGTGCACCAATAAAACTAAAGTTTCCACTTCTAAATTTTGCTTCCTTCATTATGTGAACGTTGGTCAGTAAATTTTTTACTGCTTGTTCTGTATCCTCTTGCTCCATCAAATTTGCAGCAATACTATAACCTACCGTTGTTCTTAACGGAGATGTCCATGACGTTTGCTTTTTCATTTCTTGTAATACTTCTTTATATTTTACGGAGTCAAAGGGTTTTCCTGACGCTACATATTTGCTAGCAATAGCTAAAACAATTTTACGATCTACCGTCCGACCAACAGCCTTTGAAATATCCTCCACCGTATTTGTAAACTGATTTTCAATCATAACAAAATCCATGTTTGGCACGCTCCTTTTCCATATTTACGTAATTAAATAAAAAAAGGATTCATCCATTTTGACTCATCGCCATAATGAGGGGTTGATTTCCATTCCGTCTGGACGCTTTGTCGCTTTCGCACAGATAAAACATTTTGTTGCTGACGCTTCGCTTTTGCGCAGAGCAAAGCTTCCTGGGGGCGTCCGATGAGCCACTTCGCTTCGCTCCAAGAAATATAGCCTTACATACATTCTCCCAGAAAAATTAACATAGAAAAACAGCGACAATACTTCTTGCCGCTGTCACTAAAGTCTTTAAATTAACCCTAATTCCTTTAACTCCTCTGTTGAAAAGGCTCTTGATCTTGTTAAGTATCGTTTACCTTCAACGCCTTCAAGTGAAAACATACCACCTCTACCCTCGACAACGTCCAAGATTATTTGTGTATGCTTCCAATAGTCATATTGATTTTTATGCATATAGAAGGGAGCACCACCAATCTCTCCTAGGCAAACATCTTGATCACCTAATAGCAAGTCGCCCTCTGGATAACACATTGGCGAAGAGCCGTCGCAGCATCCACCTGATTGATGAAATATAACGGGTCCATGCTTTTCTTTCAATAATTCGATTAGTGCTAGCGCTTCTTCTGTTGCTGTAACGCGCTCGACCACGCTCATGCACCTCCCTATTGATTAGAAGAAACCAAGTTTGTTTTCGCTGTAGCTAACTAATAGGTTTTTCGTTTGTTGATAGTGAGCTAACATCATCTTATGGTTTTCGCGACCAACACCCGACATTTTGTAGCCACCGAACGCTGCATGTGCAGGATAAGCATGGTAGCAGTTTGTCCAAACACGTCCTGCTTCAATACCACGGCCGAAGCGATAAGCTGTATTCATATCACGTGTCCATACACCTGCACCTAAACCGTATAATGTGTCATTCGCAATTTCTAATGCTTCTTCTTTTGTTTTAAATGTTGTTACAGCTACAACTGGCCCGAAAATTTCTTCTTGGAAAATACGCATTTTATTGTGTCCTTTGAAGACAGTTGGCTTAATGTAGTAACCATTTTCAAAACCTGATCCTACATTATTTTTCTCTCCTCCAATTAGACATTCGGCACCTTCTTGCTTACCAATATCTAAGTAAGAAAGGATTTTTTCCATTTGCTCACTTGAAGCTTGCGCACCCATCATCGTATTCGGATCAAGTGGATTCCCAACTTTAATCGCTTCAACACGCTGTAGGACACGCTCCATAAATTTATCGTAAATAGACTCTTGAATTAATGCACGAGAAGGACATGTACATACTTCACCTTGGTTTAATGCGAATAATACAAAGCCCTCAACTGCTTTATCTAAAAAGGCATCATCTTCGTCCATAATATCCTCAAAGAAAATGTTTGGCGATTTGCCGCCCAATTCTAGTGTAACTGGAATAAGGTTTTGTGAAGCATATTGCATAATTAAGCGACCTGTCGTTGTCTCACCAGTAAAGGCAATTTTACCGATGCGTGGATTCGACGCTAGCGGTTTTCCTGCCTCTAAGCCAAAGCCATTGACAACATTTAGTACACCTGATGGCAATAAATCTTCTATTAATTCTACGAGCAACATAATCGAAATTGGTGTTTGCTCTGCAGGTTTTAACACTACACAGTTTCCTGCTGCAAGGGCAGGTGCTAGTTTCCAAACAGCCATTAATAATGGGAAGTTCCAAGGGATAATTTGACCTACTACCCCAATTGGCTCATGGAAATGATAAGCAACAGTATCATTATCGATTTGGCTTACTGAACCTTCTTGTGCACGTAAAGCCCCCGCAAAATAACGGAAGTGATCAATTGCAAGAGGGATATCTGCATTTAATGTCTCACGTACCGCTTTTCCGTTATCCCATGTTTCGGCAACGGCAAGCTTTTCTAGATTTTGTTCTATGCGGTCCGCAATTTTAAGTAAAATGTTTGCACGCTCTGTTGCGGATGTTTTTCCCCATGCATCTTTTGCGGCATGTGCTGCATCAAGCGCAAGTTCAATATCCTCAGCAGTAGAACGAGATACTTGTGTAAAAACTTGTCCAGTAACAGGTGTAACATTATCGAAGTATTGTCCTTTCACTGGCGGTGTCCATTCCCCACCAATGTAATTATCATATTTCTCCTTGAATTGAACTACCGACCCTTCAGTGTTTGGAAATGCATAAACCATTTTACTTCTCCCCTTTACACAAAATAATGAGAAAATAATCTACAAATATCGTCATTTTTTATCGAAATAACGATATTTTCATAGATACCCTCTTACACAATATATTGTCAGAAACGAAAAATAATTTCAACTTTTTTTAATTTTTTTAAATTAATACTAGAATCTATAAAAGTAGGTTGGTATGAAAGCACATGGAACGAAGTAGGAGTGAAGAGGAGACTCATGAAAAACATTTTCCAGGAGTGGCTTGTGTAAGCAGTGGCGAAGAGCTATTTTTGCTAGAAAAGCTTCTAAGATTCACGGTGTGACCAACTATAATGTATACTTAAAAATAATATAAATGTATAGGAGAACAGTATGCGCATTAATAAATATTTGAGTGAAACAGGTATCGTGTCTCGTCGCGGTGCGGATAAATGGGTAGAAGAAGGTAAAGTAACAATTAATGGTGAACTTGCTACAGTCGGTAGTCAAGTAGAAGCTGGTGATCTGGTTTGTGTTGATGGAAAAGAGGTAAAGAAAGAAGAACAACTCGTATATATTGCCTTAAACAAACCAGTGGGAATTACAAGCACAACAGAACGTCATATAAAAGGAAATGTCGTTGATTTTGTCAATCACCCTCTTCGCATTTTCCATATTGGACGACTAGACAAAGAGTCAGAAGGACTATTATTACTGACAAATGATGGTGACATCGTCAATAAAATTTTACGTGCAGAAAACCATCACGAAAAAGAATATATCGTGCAAGTTGATAAACCTATTACGGAGCAATTTATCAAAAAAATGGGGGCTGGTGTAGATATTTTAGATACGACAACCCTACCTTGTCATGTTGAAAAAATATCTGATAAAGTCTTTAAAATCATTTTAGAGCAAGGCTTAAATCGTCAAATACGTCGTATGTGTTCGGCTCTTGGCTACTCCGTTAAGCGTCTACAACGCATTCGTATTATGAATATTAAGCTTGGCAATTTAAAAGTTGGACAGTGGCGCGATTTAACAGATAAAGAACGAACAGAACTATTCAAACTACTTAAATACACACCAAAATAAAGCACTTTAAGGGGATAGAACTATGCTGTCAATTCAAAGTACTGAGCAGTTAACTGGCGTACGTATTAGCGGTGATTTTTGGGATTTAGATGAGCTTATTAATGCCATTTACAAAATAACTGGTGATGAAAACAAGTATTATGATTATCAAGGAGCGCGCCTTCGTATTCTTAGTGTTTGTTATAATCTACGTCAAGCTGCCAAGGGAGAGCATCAGCTTGAGTTTGTTAGCAATGGTCTCAATAAAAGTGTACTGACACAGCATGAACTAATTTTCCCAAACAAAAATGTTTATTTCGCAGCAGAGATTCTTTGGCCTGAACTGATCTTTACTGCTATCGCATTAAACGATTTCATTCGCCTACATCAGGAGCTAATTGATTCTTCTGATTGGAATATTGACGTTGCCGCCATTCGTAAATTCCAGGCAGCGGTTGCTGAATGTTTAGAGCAGGAGCTTAATGAGGAAGAATACTTAGTATTTTTAAGAATGCTGCACACTAAAAGTCCATTAACATTCCGTTATGCAACACAGTACGTCGATGTTTTGAACTTAGAGTATATTCAACTAAGCTTGGAGGAACGTAAAGCTCATTTAGCAGCATTTGCTCTCCGATTAATGTTAGAAGACGATGAGTATGTAATGCTAAAATCACAACTCCTGGAAGCGGCGATTACTACAAAAAAATCGTTACATGAAATCGAAATTAAAGCTAAATACCCCGAAACCATTTTGTGGTAAATAGGAAGCGCCGTCTCAACTAATTTTGAGACGGCTCCTTTTCTTTTAATCAATTATGCCTTGGCATAATTGCGTCCGAATTCGGCTTTAACTTATTTCAGCAGGCTGAAATAAGTTAAATTTTCTTATAAGCCATTTTTCGAATAACTTCCTCGTGCTGTGGATAGTCTGCTAAAAGCTCATCTTGTGTAAATAATTCGAAGTCTTCAAAATCAAAGCCTGGTGCAACCATACAGCCTACTAAACTAAATGTATCTGCATCCTCTACTGATGAGCCAAATATAGTATTTTTCGGTACTACTATTTGCGGTACTTCTCCTGCCTCAACATTTAATCCAAGCTTCTTCGCCTCATATGTACCATCTGGGAAAATCATATGGACTGTTAGCGGACTGCCAGCATGATAATACCAAAGCTCGTCCGATTTCAAACGATGCAAATGCGATACATCCTGTGAACGAAGTAAGAAATAAATACTCGTATAAATTGGTCTTTGTACATCCCTTACAGCCATATCTTCAGATGCTCTAAATGAGGATATATAATACCCTCCCTCTGGATGCTCTGCTAAATTTAATTTCTCAATAAAATATTGTGCTGAATACTTCATAAAATATCACTCCTTTCGTCCACATTACCAAATAATAAACGACGAATGCTACTGCTATTCGTCACTTTGATAAGTGTATCCGTCGCTCTGGCCATTCTTTCCGTCACCTTGACTGTTCTTTCCGTCGTTCTAGCCTTTCTATCCGTCGCTTTGACTTCTTTCCGTCACTTTGATCATTCCATCCGTCGTTTTGCTCTTTCTTTCCGTCATCTTGACTGTTCTATCCGTCGTTCTAGCCTTTCTATCCGTCTGCTCACTCCCTTCGCTCATACAAAAAAGACGCCTCGAAAATTGAGACGCCTTCTCCCTCTATAAACCGCCTAAATAAGCTGCCTTTACTTGTTCACTCTCTTGTAGCTCTTTTGCTGTGCCTGATAATACTATACGTCCTGTTTCAAGTACGTACGCACGATTTGCTACTGATAAAGCCATATTGGCATTTTGCTCAACAAGCAATACGGTTGTACCCTCTTTGTTGACCTGCTCAATAATATTAAAAATATTTTTTACCATGAGTGGCGCAAGTCCCATTGAAGGTTCATCCATTAATAACAATTTCGGTTTTGCCATTAATGCACGCCCCATCGCTAGCATCTGTTGCTCACCGCCAGATAATGTACCTGATTGCTGTTTACGACGTTCCAAAAGACGTGGGAATAAATCATACACATGATCTAGATCTTTTTTGATGCCTGCTTTATCGTTACGGAGATATGCTCCAAGCTCTAAGTTTTCTTCAACAGACATATTGGCAAAAACACGGCGCCCCTCCGGAACATGTGAAATGCCTGATTTTACAATTGTCTGTGCAGCCTTCCCTGCGATAGAGAAGCCTTCATATTCAATAATGCCACCCTTTGGTTTTAATAAACCTGACAATGTTTTTAATAATGTACTTTTACCAGCACCATTTGCCCCGATTAACGTTACAATTTCACCCTCATTTACTTCTAAAGAGAGGCCCTTTAATGCTTGAATATTACCGTAAAATACATCTATATTTTGTACTTTTAGCATTAGCCGATAACCTCCTCACCAAGGTAAGCTTCAATTACCTTTGGATTGTTGCGAATTTCTTCTGGTGTCCCATCAGCGATTAATTGACCGTGATCGAGCACGTATATACGTTCACAAATTCCCATAACTAAGCTCATATCATGCTCAATTAGAAGAATTGTTAAGCCAAATTTTTTACGAATAAACGCTATTAATTCCATTAAATCATGCGTTTCCTGTGGGTTCATCCCTGCTGCTGGCTCATCTAATAAAAGTAGCTTAGGTTTCGCAGCTAGGGCACGAGCAATTTCTAAACGACGCTGCATCCCATAAGGTAAATTTTTCGCAAGCTCATCCTTATAAACATCTAAGCCGAAGATTTCCAAAAACTCAATAGATTGATGCTCCATTTCTGCCTCACCTTTAAAATGATTAGGCAAACGGAAAATAGAAGACCACATGGAATGCTTTGCAAGTGAATGGTTCGCTACCTTAACATTATCTAAAACAGATAGCTCTTTAAATAAACGAATATTTTGGAACGTACGACTAATACCTTTTTGTGTTACTTGATATGGTGCAAGCCCGTTCAACTTTTTATCATCAAATATAATCGTGCCTTCAGTTGGCTTATATACTCCGGTAAGCATGTTAAAGCTTGTTGTTTTACCAGCACCATTAGGCCCTATAAGACCTACTAGTTCTCCTTGATTTAGGTACATATTAACGCCCTGTACCGCCTTTAAACCACCGAATTGAATCCCCATATTTTCAACATTGATAAGAAGGTTTCCAGTCATTATTTTGTACCTCCTTTTTTACCAAACTTAAATAAATCCGTAACTTCTTTTGTTCCCATCAATCCTGTTGGACGGTAAAGCATTACGACTATTAATACTAAACTGTAAATAATCATACGTGTTTCTGGGAAGTTTGCTAGATATGCTGAGACTACTGTTAAGAAAACCGCAGCTATGACAGATCCTGAAAGACTTCCTAAGCCACCAAGAACTACATAGATTAAAATATCAAATGATTTTAAGAAACCGAAAGTTGTCGGCTGAATAATGTAAAAGTTATGTGCGAAAATAGCTCCTGCAAGACCAGCAAAGAAGGAACCAATCGCGAAAGCTACAACTTTATAGTAGGTTGTATTAATACCCATTGCATCTGCCGCAATTTCGTCCTCACGAATCGAAATACATGCACGTCCATGACGCGAATTTGTAAAGTTAGAGATTACAAGAATTGTTAAAACTACACCTATGAACGCATAAGTCCAATTCGATAAATATTTAACCTGCATCCCTGCTGCTCCACCAACATAATCCGTATTTAAAAAGACAATACGTATAATTTCCGCAAAACCTAGCGTTGCGATTGCTAAGTAGTCACCCTTCAAGCGTAATGTTGGAATTCCTACGATTAAACCTGCTACTGCTGCTGCCAGTGCTCCTAAGAAAATGGCTAATGGGAACGGAAGCATTAATTTAGTTGTAATAATGGCAGAAATATATGCCCCTACTGCTAGGAAGCCGGCATGCCCAATCGAGAACTGACCAGTAATCCCAATAACAATATGCAAGCTGACCGCAAGCATGATGTTAATGCACATAGTAATCAACATATTTTGATAGTAAATATCGAGAATGTTCGTTGAAATAAGCACCTGAACAACTGCATAGATGACTAGCGCTAATACGGCATAGCCCCAGAAAACTTTAGACTTTTTCATAATCACCGCTCACCTACACTTTCTCACGGGCGTTTTTACCAAAGATACCCGATGGTCTGAATATTAAAATTAAAATTAAAATAACGAATGCCGCTGCATCACGCCATAGAGAGAAACCAAGTGCACTTACTAATGATTCCACAACACCGAGCAACATACCGCCTACCATGGCACCAGGAATAATACCAATACCGCCAAGTACAGCCGCGATGAATGCTTTAACCCCTGGAATAACACCCATTAATGGATCGATTTTTGTATAGTAAACACCAAAGATAACACCTGCTGCACCAGCTAGAGCAGAACCAATTGCGAATGTCGCTGAAATTGTATTATCTACATTAATGCCCATTAAACGTGCTGCATCGGCATCATGAGAAACCGCACGCATTGCTTTTCCGATTTTTGTTTTATGTACGATGAATTGTAAAAGAACCATCAGTACAAGTGCGACAGATAAAATTAATATTGATGTACTACTGATTTGAACACCGAAAACATCAAATGATTTATTAGTAATGACATCAGGATATGCCGCCGGTTGTGCGCCTCTGAAGAAAATAGTTGTATATTCGATTAATAGTGATACACCGATTGCAGTAATTAAAGCCGCAATACGTGTGGCATTTCGCAAACGCTTATAAGCAATACGTTCAATTAAAACACCAAAGATTGCACAGAACACCATCGCCAATAACAGCGCTGGAAAGAAGCCAAGCTCCCATTTAGCAATTGCATAAAAGCCAATAAATGCCCCAATCATGAAGACATCGCCGTGGGCAAAGTTAATCAGCTTAATAATCCCGTATACCATCGTATACCCTAGCGCTATTAATGCGTAGATACTACCTAGTGAAATACCGTTCACAAGCTGCTGTATCCATTCCATGAGCGTTCACTCCTTTTTATTTTTTGAAAAGTGCAAAAATAGTACTTACTTCTACATGTTATTATTGAAAATAGGGTAAATTGTGTCCTCTTTAAAATTTTTTTTCATGATCTTTAAAACATTAAAGGGAAGGCGTGTTTACCCGCCTCCCCTTGCCTAGAAAACATTAAGGATTAACTTTAGAGTTGAACACTTGTTTACCGTCTTTAAATTCAAGAACTGTTGCTGTTTTAATTGGGTTATGATTTTTGTCAACCGAGAAAGTACCTGTTACTAAAGAAAGATCTTTTGTGTCAGCTAAAGCATTTTTAATAGCTTCCCCATCTGTAGAACCTGCACGCTTAATAGCATCAGCAATGTAGTAAATTGAGTCATAGCCAAGTGCATTGAATGCATCTGGTGCTTTATCATTGTTCGCTGCTTTAAACGCCTTTACGAAGTCTTGAATTTTTTGATCCGGGTCTTCTGCAGAGTAGTGGTTAGTGATGTACGTGTTATTTAACGCTTTCGCACCAGCTAACTCTACTAATGTTGGTGAATCCCAACCGTCAGCCCCCATCAGTGGTACATCGATACCCATTTCACGCGCTTGTTTAACAATTAAACCGACCTCTTCATAGTATCCTGGGATAAAAATAAAGTCTGGCTTCTCTCCTTTAATGTTTGTTAATTGTGTACGGAAATCAGTATCCTTCGCTACATATGCTTCTTCCTTTACAACTTTCCCGCCATTTTTTGTAATTGTTTCTTTAAATGATTTCGCTAAACCTTTTGCATAATCAGATGCGTTGTCCGCAAAAATAGCAACATTTTTAGCTTTCAATTCATTAGAAGCGAAGTTTGCTGCTACAATCCCTTGGAATGGATCGATGAAACAAGTACGGAATGCATATTCATTAACGCTACCATCATCATTCACTGTAATGTTTGGGGCTGTACCAGAGCCCGTAACGATTGGAAGTTTATTGCTGTTTGCAATTTGAACAGTAGCAACTGTATTACCAGAAGTTGCCGGCGCTAGCATTGCAACTACTTTATCTTGTGTTGCTAGTTTAAGAGCTGCTGCAGTAGCCTCTGAGTTTTCAGACTTGTTATCTACTTTAATAAGGTCAATTTTTTTACCGTCAATCCCGCCCTTATCATTAATTTCTTTAACAGCAAGCTCTGCACCCAGAGCAATTGAAGAACCATAGGAAGCTACGTTACCCGAAAGTTCTAAGTTTGCACCGATTTTAATAGTATCACCGTCAGAAGAACCGCCACCGCCTGATGATGACCCTCCTCCTGAACTTGAACTATCTCCATTACCACAGCCTGCAAGAACACCTGCAAGTAGTGAAGATGCAACTAAAAGTGAGCCAAACTTTTTAAGCTTTTTGTTCTCTCTCATAATTTTATTCCCCCTGAGTTTTTTCAAATATTAGATATTTCTGATAATTATAAACAATCCACGGCATTTCCTCAATAACAAAAATAACCAAAACGACAATTTATAAACTATCTATAAGTAAATCAAACTATTATTCATTTAAGCCTTTTACATTGTAAAGCATTCTTTATATTTAGTCTAGCGTGATTTTTCAGTATAATTAGTAATTTAAGAATTTTCTATTAACTGTCAATAAATATTACTACAAAACTATTATTTTTTACGAAATAACTCGTTAAAAGAAATCTATTTTCAAAAATTGCAAGATCGAGGATATAAGGCTAACACGTTCTCAGGAAGTATAAATTCGAAATTGCAAACCATTTATTTCCCAGAAAATAAAATAACATCCTAAAATTAATAATCTATAATAAGATTTTCTAATTCGTCTTAGCTGCTACATTTTATTAAAAAAGCTTAGAGCTGGGTTATTTCTACAGCTCTAAGCTTTTTTCAATGCAAACACACAGAGGCGTTCGTTAATATTTGTTTCATTTTCAAGATGAACCTCATGGATTAATTCAAAAGGCGTCCCGTGATGTAAAAACTGTAAATAATCATACGGTGGATAATATAAAATAACATGAATTTCACGCATATGCTGTTCATAAGACTTCCATATATTGTGAATAACTGTACGGAAAATATGAATTGAAAATGGATTGAAAAAAAAGAAAACCGTGTCGCCTGGCTGAATAGCATAGTCCTCCGCTATTGAATGAACAAAGGAAATCGGAGCTTGAGCACTCTTTTTTTGAAGATAGTTCCTTTTATTATTCTCTGCCTCTGCATAAAAACCTGCATCCATTTCTACCCCTATTGTCGGAATATGAAATTTATCATGTACATAAATAGGGACTCTCCCCTTTCCACATCCCATATCGATAAACACTGGAGTATCAGGCATTTCATATTCCGAAAATAATTGTTCTAAGCCAACATACGGTGTTGGCTCATAGCGATGATAATGAGCTAGTTTAGGGAAGCCGTATTGTTCGCCTACTGTGTTAATATGTAAATATTTATCAAATTGATGTTCATTCATACTATTACTCCTTAAAAAAGATTGATTAATTTTAGCACGATAAAAAGCAAAAACCATACCCAAAAGTTTTGGATATGGTTATTTTTTAACGACCTCTTCGGTTAAATTTAAAAACCAAGAGCAGCGCAACTATTAATAAGGCAAAACAAACAATCGCTGTAAGAATTGTATTTTTATCTATAACAGTTTCTTGCTGTTGCTCATTGCCTTGGTTAGGCCACATGGGTCCTCCATTTTTGTCAGGTCGTGGCATTTGGCCACCACCATTTGGTCTTTCTCCCTGATTATCGCCATTTTGATTAAATTGAGGGGCTTGTGAAGGATCAAAATCCTCTGGCATTTGATTCGGATCAAAGTCATCTGGTCTTTGCATCGGATTGTTCATGTCACCCATTTCGCCTGGATTAGGCATTTCCATATTCCCTTGTGTTGTTGCTTCCACAACAAGTTCCCCTGACAGCTGCTTTAAAATAGATTCGGAGCGCTGCTTTGCAAATTCAGGGAGACTTTTTTCCCCTTCTACCGCTTCTATAAATTGCTCTGTTGTAGAGAATTTCGTAGGATCTGCTTCCACATACGTTGTTAATAGCGATGCTAATTTTGTGGTAATATTTTGTATGTTTTCTTCTGTTAAGTAATTAGTCGCGATCTCTTCTAAATAGCCTTCATATTTAGCACGATACTCTTCATTTGAGAGTAAGGCATTTAATAGCGGGCTATCCTCTAATGTTGTGTCAGATACTGGGGTAGTCACACTAAAGTTAATAGCGCTATCTGACATAAGTTCGCCGGATATACCCATCCCCATATTGATTCCACCCTTATTGAGACCACCATTAGGACGTTCTCCTTGCTGTTGTTGAACAACATTATTCGGAAACTCCATGTCTGGTTTATCTAATTGCTCATTCGTCTGTGCATCTTCTGGTGCTTTCATATTGGCATCGGCTGGCATTTGAATATTGCCACCCATTCTACCACCTCCACCAAGGCCAGCAAAGCCACCAAAGGACATATTAAAATCCCAAGGTATGATAGAAAACACACCATCCTTCTCATACAAATAGTAATTGTGTTTCATATTGCTCTGATAACTATCAAGATTTACAATTGCCGTGTTCATAGCAAAGTAACGCAGCATTTCATCGACATCAATATATTTTTCGATATTGCCGCCATTATTGATGGCTTTAACCATTTCAATGAATTTTGATTGATCGACATTACCTTCGTTCGTTTTTAAGCCAATTCCCGTATAATCAGCAATATCATCACTAATATATTTTAAATCACTGCCTGTCCCATCTGGCTTAAACAAAAATCCATCATTAGAACCGTAGTTATTTGCTAGGAATGTTTCATCCACCGCTTCTACCCCTAAAAATAAGCCTCGATCCTCACCATTCACTGTGACATACATATATGAATGAGCCGGTGTAGGTAATCCCATTTGTTCCATCAGCTCATAAGAAATATATTCTCGCATTAATGTTGAATCACTGAAATTATTATTTAAATTTAATTTTTTCAAGCCGTATAAGCTTTGTGTATCATCGTAATAATCGAAATCTATTTTTAAGCTATATCGATCCGAGTCGCTATTTGCAACCGAGTTCAGTGATGAACTTCCTTTTGTACGAATAGCTACATTCTCTATTCTCTTGCCATCTACTGTGATATTAGCTTGCTTCAACTCCTTATCTGTTGCACTTTCTAGCATGTCAGCCCAATCTTCCTCGGCTATTTCAATATCTACCGTTGTTACCTTATTTTTATTAAACACAATAGACTCATAGGAAAACTCGGTATTTTTTGTTTCAATGCCTGCGTTTGGAAGCACAGCAAGTACAACAACAAAGAGGAGTAGCAGAATTGCCATACTAATATAGACAACCCGTGTTTTTATCATTATCTGCACCTCTCTTCATAGTTAGAAAACTCCTCTAGAGTGGTTACTAAGCAGTGAAATTACCATCATAACTAAGCATTACTGCTGATTTTACTCCAGGTACTTTTGTAAGATTGTCCATCAATTTTGTATCATTTTGTTTAACACGAATTTCATAGGTTGTTTCGATTTCAACATCCGACATAATAGATTTTGATTTTAAAGAGAATTTTTTCGATTGTGCCGCAATAATACGCTCCACTTCCTCACAAGCAAAATCTTCTTCAAATTTAACAATTAATAAATATGGATTTTCCACTGTAATTTTGTTCACTAACACGAGTAGTACGAGACCAATTAGAACGGCACCGATTATAACAAGTGGAATAAATCCTGCACCACAAAGAATTCCAGAAACTATTGCCCAGAAAATATACACTAAATCCATAGGATCTTTAATAGGTGTACGGAAACGCACGATTGATAGTGCACCAACCATACCTAACGATAACAGCACATTTGAACTTATTCCCATAATCACTAGTGCAGTTGCCATTGTCATAATGAGTAACGAAATATTGAAGGAATGAGAGTAAATCACTCCGTTAAAAGTTTTCTTATAAACAGCGTAAATAAACAGCCCCACAAAGAACGCTACAACTAACCCTAAAAGTGAATCTATTAATGAAAATGATGTTGTTTTCTCTAAAAAGCTGGATTTAAAAATATCGTTAAATTTCATTGTATCCATTATTTAATTCTCCTTTATACATACATACGACTAAGCTGATATTTCGAATATGCCTCAGCACGTGTATCTACTGATTGTAATAAGTACTTAATAATATCCGGCAAGTACTCATCATACTTCACTTCTAAAATAACTAAGTTTGGCTCAAGTAACATCAACCATCGGCAGTTTCGGATTAAACATATCTGTATTACGTAGGCTCGACTGTACTTTACTATCAAATGTGACACGCACATTTCCAAAGGGATAGATGTAAGCCTCACGCTCGTAATCGACAACTGTCATTGGTTTGAATTGGTTATACTTCATGTCCTTATATAAATCTTGAATTAACGCTCGTTCATCTTCCTCCATCCAAGCGATATCCCCACCACGCATTTTTTCATATTCCTTTTGGGATATGGCACACTTCGTTTTAAAGGTTAAATTATTTCGTTTACTTTTTCGCTCCAAATTTATAGTTGTAGTGGATTTACCGTAAATTCGTACTCGATATTTATCTCGATTGATATAACCCTCTTTTTTTTCATTTAGAACTTTGTTTTCAAAATTATCAAAGTATGTGCTGCGAATTAAATACTTACCATTTATCCCAGCATTCTTGTCTAACTGCATTACATGTTGTATCTTAGTTTTTAATAAAGCATAGTCCGGATAGGAGATAGCCTGTTTAATCTCCTTTCGACCGTTAGGATTAAACGAAGTAATAGTAGGCATATAGTTAACTCCTTACTTTTTTTCTATTTTGTACTGCTCCTGTTTTTCTGCTAACCAAGATGAGTATTCCTCATTTATGCGATCCTCCAGCACAGTCTCATAAACTTCATCTTTTACATCCTCGAATACAGCCTCTTCTGCAGGTACTTTTTCGGTTACTTTAATGATGTGATAACCTTCTGACGTTTGAACAATGTCACTGACACTACCTTTTTCAAGGCCAAATGCAGCTTCTTCAAATTTCTCATCCATTTGTCCTCGACTAATATAGCCTATTTCCCCACCAGCCTCATTCGTTGATGAATCAATTGAATATGTTTTTGCTAGCTCTTTAAAATCCTCCCCGGCTTTTATTTTTGCTAGCACATCCTTTGCTGTTGCCTCATCTTCCAATAAAATATGACTAGCTACAACCTCTTCCTTTTGTCCATAGCTATCCTTATTGTTTTCAAAATATTGAGCTACTTCCTCATCTGATATGTCAATGCTTGCAGCAATAACATTTTTGGTAAGCTGATACATGCTAATACTATCCTTCACACTCTGCTCTGTTAGTCCATTCGCCTCTAGTGCATTTTGTAACGATTCCTCCCCACCATACGACTCCGCTAACTCCTCATACTCTTCCTGAATAGAGTCCTCGGATACAGAAACACCCTCTTTTTTCGCCTCTAGCTCGACTATTTTATTGTTAATCAGTGTATCTAGTACCTCTGTACCATATTGTTCACGCAATGCGTCATCTAGTTCTGTTTGTAAAATCTTTTCACCATCAACCTTCGCCACATAATCACTACTCTCACCACAACCGAATAGTAATATTAATAATGCTGCAGGTAAGGTCGCCATTTGGAAAAACCTTTTGTTTTCGGCCATCCTTGATCCCGTCCTTTCTGTTGGTTTCTTGTTTACAATGCTTACTATAATGGCCTAATGTGTCAGTCAGATGTCAGCTTTACATTTCCTTCAAAAAATCTTTACAAAAAAAGCTACCACGCCTTTTAGAGCGTAGTAGCCCTCATGTTGTTGAAAAGCTATGGCCCTTCAGCAAAAAAAATTGGTTGATTTCCGTTCCGGCTGGGCGCTTTCCTGGGGGCGTCCGATGAGCCGCTTCGCTGCGCTCCAGGGTCTCATCTGTGACGCTGATCCCCGAGGAGTCGCCCAGCCTCCACTCCAATCAACCACTCCCCTTAGCATGTATCTTCTGGCATGTCACTCTAATATATAGTGATAATACGAAACTTCAACAATGTTTTATCTGTGCGAAAGCGACGCGGCAACAACATAAACGGAGGAAGCGACTCGATGCTCGCTACAGAAAAGCAAGTATCCTGGAACGGAAATACCCTCTTATCAATTATGCCTCGGCATAATTGCGTCCGGAATCGGCTTTGTGCTTGCACAAAGAACTCCTTTCCGATTTCCGTGACATCCGCCAGAGGCTTTAGGCCAACAGATGTTTTTTGTGCGAAAGCGCAGTGCTAACGTAGCGGCAGCAACACGAAGTTGGTCACTCAGTCGTTGCCACTGGACGTGGCGTTCTTAGACTGAATTCTTCTATTTCAGCGGTTGTTTGGACACTCGCTGAAAATTAACTAAAACCCGCATTCATCTCACCACCTATAGAGGTGGAGACTTCTGTCCACGTCGCTACATAAAACACTTGCTAAAAGAATTAAAGCCCACTACATTTATAAAGATCTCATTGGTCATTTTGTTTACCACACTAAGAAAGCTACCACGCCTTTAGAGCGTAGTAGCCTTCTTTAGTGTTATTTCAAAGCATGTTCCTGATGAATTACTGTCAATTAGTCGTAAATCACCGCCTATAGATTGCGCCATCATTTTACTAAGTGATAATCCTAAACCTAATCCACGGACTGCATATTTTTTATTTTCTCCTCTATAAAATCGTTCAAAGATAAATGCCTGATCTTCCTGAGGAATACCATGTCCTGTGTCCTTTACAATAACGAAGACAGCATCTTCTTTTTCCACCAGCGTAATGATAACGATCCCTTCCTGCATTGCCTGCTTTGCATTTGTCAATAAATTAGTAACTATTTGCTGTATACGTACAACATCCGCCTGAACATCAGTGGATTCTGCAAGGAAATTCATTTGTATTTTAACATTTTCATCATCCTGCATTACTTCCCATTGTGCTACAGCATCACGTACTAATTGATTGACATTCATTGTTTCAAGCTTTACTGGAATTGCGTCTACCGCAAAATGATTGTAAGCTAGCAAATCACCGACCATCGTTTTCATTTTCGTCGTTTCTACTAATGCCATTTGAATAAATTCACTAGCATCCTGACCTGTAACGACTCCATCTTTCACCGCCTGTAATAATCCACTAATTGACGTAACCGGTGTTTTTAGCTCGTGGGTGACGCCTGCTAATAATTCTGTCCGAGTCTTTTCTAGTTGTTCTAGCTTATTCGCCATTTCCTTAAATGAAGTAACGAGCTCATAAATTTCTTCTTCCTTAATATTTAGAGGCAAATCAACTGTATAGTTTCCTTCTTGCACTTGCTTTGCGGCTTCGGCAACTTGTTTTATTGGGTGTGCTAAACGTTTTGATAAAAAATAAATAGCACCCCACCCCAATACAGCAAGTGCCCCAATAAGTAATGCTAGTAGCCCGTATGCTTGGTTAACCTTCGTTAAATTCTCTTTTTTCTCTAAGACAAGCACCCAGCCAACGTCCTTATTGTTACTTTCAAGTTTTCTTTTTACGACATATTGAACTAACTCTTGTCCCTCACTCGTTACAGTTATCTTCTTTGTTCCTTCTTCACCATCCAGTAAATTGGCAACATTTTTTTCACTCCCCGGAGGCATCGGTCGATTGCTACTTACTATATTGCCTGCCGTATCTACAACATATAAAACGGGATCAATTTCTCGCATAGTAAATCGATCACGATTACCAATAAACCCTGGAATACCGCTCATAGGTCCAATATTTTGGCCAGAAGTATCTGTTAGGCGAAATACAGTCTCATCTGCTATAAATTCCATCATCTCTATTCGATTTTGAAACGTCGTATGTCGAATCCATGCCGCAGAAATAAAAGAGATAATAGCTAGACCTACAAAGAGAGTTAATAAATAGCGGCTTGTCCAATAGTTGCGTAAAGATATTCGCTTATTTTTTTTGAACACTTAGCTGATACCCCAATCCACGTAGTGTCTTTATTTCTCCCTCTTCCTCATCCCATTCCTTAAGTACCTTTCTTAGTCGCTTCACCGCTAAATCTACCGCTCTATCACTACCTTCATACTCCCAGCCCCAAACTTGATCTATAAGTTGATCACGTGTAAATGTTTGATTTGGATGCTCGGCCAAAAATAAAAGTACAGATAAATCTCTAGGCGTTAAGATGATTTCTTCTCCCTTAAGTAGCACTCGATGGGCCTTCATATCAATCTCTAGACCACCAAAACGTTTTATTTCTGAAGATTCACGGCTTCCTTTTGAGCGTCTTAAAACTGCCTTTACTCTTGCCACTACCTCATCAGCTATAAATGGCTTGGCAATATAATCGTCTGCTCCTTGATCAAAACCCTCTAATCGATAATTTACATCGCCTAACGCCGTTAACATGATAACTGGACAAGAGCTAATTTCCCTAATTTCCTTTAAAATTAACCAACCGTTTTTTTCTGGTAACATAATATCGAGTAATACTAAATCAGGCTGAGCCTCTTGAAATATATCCAATGCCTGACTGCCATTAAAACATTGCATAACATCATAGCCTACTTTTTTCAAATATGCCTTCAAAACTTGGCTTATTGCATATTCGTCTTCTACTACTAATATTTTTGTCATGCCCTTTCACCTCGTCACCAGTTCATTCGTGTTTTCAGTATATCATCGGATTATGTCAGTTAAATGTCAGGACCTAGTGAGTCTGGTCATTCTTATAGTGTGTTTCTTTGCTTAGATTCTAGTTCCTACACATCAAATATCAAGTTATTTGCAATTTACATTGCTCTTCTATTGACAATGTCTTCCTAAGAGAATTATCATTGATTGCGAATGATAATCATTGATAATTCATTCGCATAGTTAACTAAAAAATGATTAGGGGGGAAAGCATGATTATTGTTACAAATCGTATTCAAGTAAAACCCGGCTTTGCTGCAAAAATGGCACCGAACTTTACAAAGCCAGGTCCTCTACAGCAGTTTGAAGGCTTCCATAAAGTGGAGGTATTAGTTTCAACTGATGATCCGACTTATGACGAAATGAGCGTCAATATGTACTGGGAGTCTAAGGAGCATTTCCAAGCTTGGCGTAACAGCGATGCATTCGCTGCAGCTCATCACCGTCCTGGACAAGGCTCTGAGGGAGGAAAACCTGAAAACAGTCCGATGATTGGTAGCAAAATAGTTATAGCTGAATTAGCTTCTTCAATTGAAGCATCACGCTAATTTTCGATTTGTATACCATAACTCCACTATTTATGATGTAGTGGGATAAAAACTAAAACATCTTCTGATTCTATCTAAAAAAACCCTGCATTTTTAAAAATGCAGGGTTTTTTTGAGTTATTGCATGAATATAACTAAAAAATAGCCAAGTATTGATAAGCAAACCGAACCGATAAATCCTGCAATAAACGCTTTTACACCTAATTGTTTAAAGGTTTTTATGTCTACATTTAAACCTAGTCCAGCCATCGCCATCCCAATTAAAATATAAGCGATATTTACAAATGTTTGCGCTACATTAGCTGGTACAATCCCTAACGAATTAATAGCACTCATCGCTAAAAACCCAAGAATAAACCATGGAATTATTGACAGTGAAAATCCTTCTTTTTCCTGCCCCTTTTCATTTCTCCGATATAAAATACCAATGACAATAGCTACCGGTACAAGCAATGCGACACGTGTTAGCTTCACAATAACCGCCATATCAATCGCTTCATTTCCACCAGCTGAAGCTGCTGCAATTACATGAGCAATTTCATGTAGAGTGCCTCCCGCAAAAATACCATATTCAGTAGGAGTTAAGTTAAATACTGAGTATAACACCGTATAGACTAATGTGAATACAGTCCCTAGTAATGCGACTATCGCTGCGCCCACTGCCGTTTCTTTTTCATTTGCTTTAATTTGAGGAGCAATAGCAACAACAGCAGCTGCTCCACAAATGGCTGTTCCACAAGCTGTTAAAATGCCTAGCTTCTTATCTACATGAAATACCTTCGTTAAGCCATATACAACCACTAAAGCAAATACCAGATTAATAAACGCAATAAGAAAGACACTTGCTCCAGCATTGTAAATATCCGCTAAATTTAAACGCATACCTAGAAAAATAATGCCGAGGCGTAATAATTTTTTACTTGAAAATGTTATACCCGTTTGCCAAGAATCCTGCACCTTAAAGGATGCTCTCCAAGCCATACCTAATATAATGGCAATGACAAGCTGCCCTAGTATTGAGAAGAACGGAAATGTCGAAATATACTTTGCTGCTACGGCAATAATGAGTGTCAACAATATCCCCTTCATAAACGCTGGGGTCAGGAAACTTTTTAACCTCTGCTGGCCATTATCCATGTTGTTCACTTCTTTCATCCTTGATGATTTTACTTTATTAGAAAGTTAATCATCAGTAAAATACATATATATAATCATAATTATTAATATTTCTAATGATAGGAGTGGTGATATGCAATTTGATGCTTTAAGAACGTTCATCACACTGGTGGAGGTCAATAATTTTACGAAAGCCTCCGAAATACTTCATATTTCACAGCCAAGTGTTAGTTTACACATTAAAAATTTAGAGCAAGAATTTCAAACGACCTTATTTATCCGTTCACCAAAATCTGTACAAATTACGCCAACTGGAGAAATTTTATATAAACGAGCTAAGCAAATGATGGCCATTGCCGAGGCAGCAAAGGAAGATATTTTAACCTATCACCATGAAATTCAAGGTACACTTGTAATTGGCGCTAGCTTTACCATTGGCGAATATATATTGCCTCCTATCATAGCAAGCTTGCAGCAGCAATTCCCTCAGCTAGAGCTTCAAGTTATTATTGGCAATACGAAAGAAATCATTCAATATACAAAATTATTACAAGTCGATATCGGTCTTATTGAAGGACAAGCCCATGACCATGAACTTCTTATTAAACCGTTTATGCAAGATGAGTTATTTATTGTCAGTGCGAGTAATCATTCTCTTGCAAAGGAGTCAACGATTACGGTTGCGGAATTGCAGCAGCAAAATTGGGTTGCACGTGAAGAAGGTTCTGGCACACGTTATTATTTAGATCATTTATTTAGAGCAAATGGGCTCCAAGTAGGTTCACTTCTTACTATTAGTAGCAATCAAGGTGTCAAAGAAAGCGTTATTCAAGGGCTTGGACTTTCATTACTGTCTGCTAGTGTCATTGAGCGTGAATTAAAAAATGACGATATAAAAATCTTACCTCTCGAGGAACAGCATTTTATACGAACATTTTCTTATTTGTACTCACCTACAATGAAAAATAAACGCAATGTCGACATTCTTTTAGAGGCACTATTAAAAAAGGCTTAAAAGTATGGCTCTTCGGCAAAACGAGGAGTTGATTTCCGTTCCGGCTGGGCGCTTTCCTGGGGGCGTCCGATGAGCCGCTTCGCTTCGCTCCAGGGTCTCATCTGTGACGCTGATCCCCAAGGAGTCGCCCAGCCTCCACTCCAATCAACCAATTTTGCTTAGTTGTACCTTCTAGCATGTTACTCTAATTTATAGTGATGAACTAAACTTCAGCAAGTTTGTTTTGTGCGAAAGCGAAGCGACAGCAACTAACATAACCAAAGGAAGGGGCTCGACTTCACCCAAACGAAATCTATTAGTCTGGAACGGAAAACACCCTCATTTAAACCTCAATATTCGCAAAGATTCCCTTGTCCATTTTGTTTTTCAGCACTTGAATGTTAGAGTTTTACTACTCGCTAAGCTCATTTTATAATTCTTGGATTTAGACGTTTACGCTCCTGCTTATGCTCAATAATTTCTACAAATTTCAACGCTGCTCGAGATAAAGGTACGCTTTTCAAATAACACATGCCAATGCTTCGTGTTGGAATACTTTCTGTTAATGTCAGCTCATATAAAAGTCCTCGCTGCAAATAATCCTTAGAAAATTCTTTCGTTACACAGGCAATCCCTAAGTTACTACGTGCAAATTCCAGTACTAAATCATGCGAGCCAAGCTCAAACTCAGGTTCAATGCGGATTCCTCTTGCAAATAAATAATCTTCTACGTACTTTCTTGAATTTGATTTTTTCTCTAAAAAAACAAGTGGAAACTTTAACAAATCCTCAAAGCTTATGCTTATTGACGCCAACGTTTTGTACTTCTCACCACATACAAAAATATCTTGAACCTCTGTGCAAGCGGTTAACTGTAATGTCGAATCTTCTATCGGAAAATTACAAAGTCCTATATCAACCTCACCAGATTTAATAAAGTTACAGATTTCCGAAGTCGTTCCATTTAACATTTGTAATTTTATATTTGGATACATTGTATGAAACGCCTCTAGATACGGCATTAAAAAGAACCGCGAAATAGTATCCCCTACACCAATTTTCAACTGACCTGTTGTTAAATTTTTAAATTCTAGCAACTTTTCCTCACCCGCATCTAAAAGGCCTAACGCTGAATTCGTATACTCGTATAGAAGACAACCTTCAGTTGTTAACGTCACCCCTTTAGGTGTGCGATTAAAAAGACGTGTGCCAAGCTCTTTTTCTAATTGCATCATAGCTTGGCTAACAGCTGGTTGAGTCATATATAAATCTTTAGCAGCACTTGAAAAGCTATTATTTTTAGCAACAATACTAAATACACGATATAAATCTAATTTCCCTATCATATAAGCACCTCTTATAGCTATTATACGAACTATTAATTTTACTTATATCACTAAAGGGGCGTATAGTAAAACCATATCGGTTTAATTTCACAATATTTAACTTTTTTCAGTTAGCGAAAACGAATCGACAAGGTGTGCTTTGTGAAGCCCACAGCCGATTCTAGACGCAATTATGCCGAGGCATAACTATTAATCATACATTTACTTATTAATAAGGAGAGATTATTTTGGAACGTGTAGTTGGTACAGTAGTAAGAGGTCTTCGTGGTCCAATTATTAACGAAGGCGATAATATTGAGCAAATCGTTGTTGATACAGTATTAAATGCAGCAAAGATTGAAGGCTATTCCATTGAAGATCGTGACATTGTCACAGTAACAGAATCTGTCGTAGCGCGTGCACAAGGTAACTATGCATCCATTGATGATATCGCAGCTGACGTAGCTGCTAAATTTGGTGATGATACTGTTGGTGTTATTTTTCCAATTCTAAGCCGTAATCGTTTTGCTAACTGCTTACGTGGTATTGCAAAAGGCGTAAAAAAGGTTGTTCTTATGCTTAGCTATCCATCTGATGAGGTTGGGAATCACCTAGTTGATATCGATGAGCTAGATGTCAAAGGGATTAATCCTTGGACAGATACTTTAACTGAGGTTGAATTCCGTGAGCATTTCGGCTATAAAAAACATACATTTACAGGTGTAGATTATATCGAATATTATAAAGAGCTGATCGAAGCTGAAGGTGCTTCTTGTGAAGTTATCTTTTCAAATAACCCAAAAACAATTTTAGACTTTACGAAGAGTGTATTAACTTGTGATATACATACACGCTTACGTACGAAACGTATTTTAACGGCAAATGGCGCTGAAAAAGTATACAGTCTTGATAATATTTTATCTGTATCTAATAACGGTTCTGGCTTCAATGCGGAGTATGGTCTACTTGGTTCAAATAAAGCTACTGAAGATAACGTGAAATTATTCCCACATACTTGCCAACCAATCGTTGATGGCATCCAAGCAAAAATCAAAGAAGCAACTGGGAAAACAGTTGAAGTAATGGTTTATGGTGATGGTGCATTTAAAGATCCTGTAGGCAAGATTTGGGAGTTAGCTGACCCAGTTGTTTCACCAGCTTACACTGCTGGATTAGATGGTACGCCAAACGAAGTAAAACTAAAATACTTAGCAGATAACGATTTTGCGGATCTTCGCGGCGAAGAATTAAAAACAGCAATTTCTGAGTATATCCAAAACAAAGACGAAGATTTAACTGGGCAAATGGCCGCTCAAGGTACAACACCTCGTCGTTTAACAGACCTAATTGGTTCACTATCTGACCTAACTTCTGGTTCAGGTGATAAAGGAACACCAATGATTTATATTCAAGGTTATTTCGATAACTATACAAAATAAAAAGCTACAAAAAAGAACTCCCATTTTTCAGGAGTTCTTTTTTTGTATAGTGGACATGCTTCAATATCGACGCATTTCATTTAGTGAGGATGACAGGAATCGAACCTGTAAAATCCCTATCCTATAAAGGGACGCACTACCACTGCACTTCCTCATATTCATTATATATTATTAGTTTCATATTTAAGAATTACATTGTTCTCAGTCCTTTGTTTTATAGTTAGGTATACTTTACCTTTTCAAATCATCCTTATTTCAATTGATTAGGAATCACTTCTTCATTTAACCAATGTTCGCTTGTTCGAACATGATTCTGTCTCACAAATTTCCCTAGGTTATATCGAAAATCATCATAATGGAAGGCATCCGCATTTCTAATAACATATCCTTCCTGCTCACCCCCAAGAAGTGATCTTCCTGTAAACGTCTTCTTTATTTTTTCTTCATCGAAAATACCTCGATATAATACAGGTACCGTTTCAATCCCCCATTCAGCTGCATAACGAACTGTTTCATCCCAGCTTAAACAAATATTTTTTTCGTTCCAAATACTAAATAAATAAAAGTAACTAGTTAACTCATTGTAGTAAATGGAGTGCTTTGCATAAATATTTTCGCCACATAATCTCCAACCTTCTGGAATCTGGAAGGCAAATGTAGCATGAAACGTTTTCACCCAATGCCTCGACGGATGATCTCCTGAATTTAAGCTCCTAGCATGCATATAGTTTTGATAAAGCGTTGTTCCTTCTCCGTCTAATTTTTCGGTTACAACTACCTCTTTTCCAATAAAATGATCAACATTTTTAGCAACCTTGTCATCATGTGTATATCCTCTACTCCACGGCAAATGAAAGCTTCTTGGATACTTCATCAAATTGGTCATAAACTCACTTCCTTTGTTTACATCTACTTCGCAAATTGATCTGCTTCACGAAAGAAATAAAGCTTTGTTAATAAGTCACCATCTAATAAATGATAAATCTTACTTGATCCCCTATCGCCCCCATATTGAATTAACATATGAAATTGCACTAAATTAACAACCTTTAAAACAAAGTCTTCTTCAAAGCCAAGCTCTAATAAAAAATGGCATACCATTTGAGCAGATACATTTTCATGTCCATAATATCCATATCTTTGTTGTAATTCTTTATATTTTTTACAAAACGGTTTGCCTACATCATGGAATAAAGCAGCCATTTGTAGCGCTAACTTGTCACTCTCCATATAGTATTCGTTCATATATTCATAAACAAAATACGTATGCTGGCAAAGTAAAAATTGATGATAAGGATTTTCTTGATTAAATTGATAAATCTCTTTAAATGGTTGGACCGCTCTCAACTTTTGAAAAAGCTCTTCATATGTGGGTTCGCTTTGGATTAGTGAAAGAAATTGCTCTTTTGAGATTTCATATGGACTCGCTTCATGTACAATATGCACCTCTTCAAACCCTTCTCCCAATATCGGAAACTCTAAATTCTTTCTCATTTTATCCATTATCACTAACGGAACTTTCCTCTTTCTTTGTTGATTTCTTGATATACACAAAGTATAAGGAGTATCAAAATAATAGCATACAACCTTCACATCACCAGACAATTTACTCAGTGCAAACATCCTACGTTCCCGTTCGATATTTGTCGCATCAACAATGACAGATTGACCTTTAGCCACAAATTCATTTAAACGCTCATACAAAACACGAAATACTATTCGTGATTTTTGCCTTGAAACGTCACCAAATAACTCTTGACGTATAGCATCACTTGAAAGAATAACTGCATTTTCGCTTTTCGCTAGCCCTTTAACAAACGTACTCTTGCCACTTCCGGGTAACCCAACTGTAAATATCACCTTCATTTTCCCACCCCCTTTCAAATGTCTATATCGTTTCTAGAAACATATTCTTTAGTTAGCGATAAACGCCCCCCCTTACTCATGAAGCTGTTTTCATCAAAAATCAATCATCAACTTAACTCTAACGTATAGGGATTAATTTTTGAGGGTAAAAATGATATAAATCCGACATATTTTTTTGAAATGTATACCACGAACATAAGTCAAGCAGAGGCTGAGCGACTTCTCGGGTCACAGATGGGGCCCTGGAGCGAGCAAGTACGAGAACGGCGACTAAGAACACCACACCTCACCAGACACCCAAGGAAAGCGTCCTGCCGGAACGGAGATCAACTTATATACATGATGTCATACCAAAATTTCGGAAACTATCCATAAAAAGCAACATTCTTCAAAAGGGGAAATCAGACTACAAAAAAGACTGCTCCAACTTTTTTTGGAACAGCCTTTTTATTAAAAAATTGATTTTCTCTTATATCTTTATTATATCATAAATTTGCCAATATTACTAGACTATACTTCTTTCTGAACTAGCTGTATGATAAATTTCCCGATTCTAAATCCATATTGAGAGGAATGTGAGTAACGTTGGAAAAGCAATATGAATGGACAGAAGAAAAACAGTATCTTGTTCTTTGTTTAAACACAGTTGGTCACAAAAAAGAGGAGTTACTACAAAAGGAAAAAGATGTTAGAGACAATGTTTTAACATTAAAGAAAACCTTTTGGGACGACGTTAGAGTAAATTTAGATACGCCAGAGGATCTAGACGAGACCTTTTATGCTATTAAACAGCAGGCAGAGCTCTTATCTGATTCCCAGCATGCTCAGAAACGTGTCATCAAAGATGTAAAAATTTATGATCGTTTACAGCATTCACCCTATTTTGCTCGCATTGATTTTTTACAGGATGATCATAATGAACCTTTAAAGATTTATATCGGTGTAGCAACCTTAATGGATGAAGAGGATGAAAACATATTAATTTATGATTGGCGAGCTCCTATAGCAAGTATGTATTATGATTACACGCCTGGCCCAGCTACTTATGAAACGGCGACTGAAGAAATTCAAGGTGAGATGCTCGTAAAACGACAATTTATCATTAAGAATGGTCAATTACAATCGATGTTTAATACAGGTTTAACTATTGGTGATGATTTATTACTCGATATTCTCGCTCAAAATGCAAATGAACATATCCGTAGCATCGTAGCAACGATTCAAGCTGAGCAAAATAAAATTATTCGACATGTCAACACGCCTTATCTAATCGTAGAGGGCGTCGCGGGTAGTGGAAAAACGGCAGTTGCTCTACAACGTGTTGCTTATTTGTTATATCATTATCGAGACCAAATTAGCGCGGATCAAATTTTATTAATTACACCTAATCAGCTTTTTAATCAATATGTTAATACCGTTTTACCGGATTTAGGTGAAGATAATATGCAGCAATTAACCTTCTCCGAATATGCAACAAAACGTTTAGGTCGACAGTTCCAATTGGAATATCCTTATGAGCAATTAGAGTCACTTTTAACAGAGCAAGATGACTCTCTCTACCAAACAAAGCTTTCGATTATTTCTTTTAAAGCTAGCCTTCACTATAGAGAATTGATGGACAAATATATAGAGTACCTTGCACATGAAGGTATGCTGTTTAAAAATATTGTTTTTCGCGGAGAAAGAGTTATTACAGCTCAAGAAATCGCTGAGTACTTTTATTCGTTCAACGCCACAATGCCTATCCCAAATCGACTGCAGTTAGTGAAAGAATGGTTATTACAACAATTATCGAAAATAGAAAAGGCAGAACGGGCGAAAGAATGGGTAGAAGAAGCTAGTGAACTTTTAGACATTGAAGAGTATACAAAAACCTATAGCGAGCTTTTACATGAAGGTCGGTTTTCAGAAAACTCTTTTGATGATTTCGAGCAAGAACGCAAGAAATTAGCCATCCAAATTGTCAAAAAACAGTTCAAGCCACTTCGTCAATCTGTGAAACAATTAAAGTTCGTTCATATATTAGGCATTTATCGTCAATTGTTTGAAATAAACACATCTATTCATCAGCAATTGCAGAACCTTTTACCTGACGATTGGGAAGAAATCTGTCAACATACACTCCCAAATCTAGCAAAGCGCATTATTTCGTATGAAGATGCCGCTCCATTTTTATACTTACAGGACAAAATAGAAGGTCAACGAACAAATACGATGATTCGTCATGTTTTAATTGATGAAGCCCAAGACTATTCTCCATTTCAGCTATTTGTATTACAACAATTATTCCCACGTGCACGTATGACTATATTGGGCGATGGACATCAAACCATCCATCCTCATACCTTTAAAAACCCTTCACTGCTAACGCCACAATTGTATGGTGAACAAGCAGAAAAAATGATATTAACGAAAAGTTATCGCTCAACAAAACAAATTATTCACCTTACTTCGAAGATTTTACATGAGGGCGCCAAAGTAGAAGCCTTTAATAGAACTGGTCCCGAACCAACTATCACAATTGTGCCGAGTGAAATAGATTTAATTGAACAGCTTGTTGAAAAGATTAACAGCTTGTCCCAAAATTTCGAAACGATTGCAGTCATCTGTAAAACAGAGCAAGAGTGTACGATGGTTTTTGAAAAAATGAAAGACCAAGTAGATATTCAACTCATTACCCATAATACAAAGCAATTTAAAAAAGGCATTTTACTGTTACCAGCTTATATGGCAAAAGGCATTGAATTCGATGCTGTCTTGATATACAATGCCTCCGCAGCTAATTATTCTAGAGAAACAGAACGTAATTATTTCTACACAGCTTGTACACGAGCTATGCACGAATTGCATATCTATTCCATTAACGAGTTAACACATTTTTTAGATCTTTAATTTTTACAAAAAGAGAATCTGCATGCCTCAATTGCAGGCTTACAGATTCTCTTCTTTTGTTCTATCAATTATGCCTCGGCATAATTGCGTCCGGATTCGGCTTTGTGTTTGCACAAAGAACTCCTTGCTGAATCCGTGACATCCGCCGGAGGCTTTAACTTCTGCAAGAAGTTAAATGTAGTACGTATAATCCTCTGGAAGAACACGTTTTAAGAATTTCTTCGTGCGCTCCTCTTTCGGATTAACAAATATATCATGAGGACTTCCTTCTTCTACAACGACACCACCGTCCATAAAAATCACTCGGTTTGCTACGTCTTTCGCAAAGCCCATTTCATGTGTGACCACAAGCATCGTTGTTCCTTCTGCTGCAATGTTCTTCATAACCTGAAGGACCTCTCCTACTAGTTCAGGATCAAGCGCAGAAGTCGGTTCATCAAATAAAATAATATCAGGATTTAATGCTACTGCTCGTGCTATACCAACTCGCTGTTGCTGACCTCCTGACAATTGACTTGGATAGGCATCATATTTTTCTGATAAGCCTACTTTATCAAGCGCCTTTTTGCCAATTTCAATCGCTTCTGCCTTCGGAATTTTACGTCCTATAATAAGCCCTTCTGTAACATTTTCTAGCGCTGTTTTATTCGTGAAAAGATTATAGTTTTGAAATACAAAGGCTACACGTTGACGAATCGAATGTACGTCCTTCTTCTTCACATTTTGAAAATCTACTTGGATATCACCGAATGTCGCATGTCCTTGGTCAGCCTTCTCTAAAAAGTTAATGCAACGTAATAATGTTGTTTTTCCTGAGCCACTTGGGCCTAAAATAACAACAACATCACCTTTATCAATGGCTAAATCGACACCCTTTAAAATTTCATTGTCACCAAATGATTTATGAATATTTTTAATTTCTAACATACTCGTTCACCCCTTAGGCTTTTGCCACTTTGAATTTACTTAAATGTTTTTCATATCGTTTAAAAATGTATTCAATCGTACTACATAAAATTAAGTACACAATGAAAATATCAATATATGCTTCTACGTAATTGTAGCCAACATTTGCAGCCACCTTAGCCTTTAATGTAATTTCAGGTAAGGACATTGCATAGCCTAAAGACGTCGCTTTAATGAGATTGACTGTAGCTGTACAAATATTTGGCATGGCTACTACTAAAGCCTGTGGAATAATAATACGGCGATAGGCTTGAAATGTCGTTAAGCCTACTGCATGAGCAGCCTCTAGCTGACCTTTTTCAATCGTACTTAAAGCAGAACGAAATACCTCAATTAATATGGCCGTTGTACTAAATGCGAAGACGATAAATGCATACCAAATCGGATTGATTTTATAAATATCGTAAGCAATATTATATTTTTCAAAAATCATTTTAAGTAGTAATGGGATACTACTATAAATAATAAAGATTTGAATAATTATAGGTGTACCTCGGACAAAGGAGACATAAATTTTTGCTATATGATGGATCAAAGGGATTTTATTGATTCGTGTTAGGGCTAGTAGAAAGCCAAGTGGTAGAGCAACAAGCATAGCAACGATTGTCACAAGGAGTGCGATAGGTACACCTGATAATGCAACAAAAAATGTTTCAACTAAAAATTGATAATTCATGGTTACGCCTCCTTACGTTGTTTCTAATGTCTTTTTCCCCTTACCAAAGAACCTTTCTAGCATAGCGAAGAATTTTTCTATAATAATCGACAGTACCCAATAAACAATCGCTAAAGCAATATATATTTCTAATGCATGTGCATTAATATTACTTGCAATAATTAAATTTGCCTTTCCGACAATATCAATTAAGCCGATTGTATAAGCGAGCGCTCCTTCTTGTAATAAGGCAATCATTCCATTCCCGAAGTTCGGTAAAGCGATAACGAGTGCCTGTGGGAAAATAATACGTCGATAGGCCTGAAATGGCGTTAATCCCACACTAACAGCCGCTTCAAATTGTCCTTTATCAATCGCTAAATAAGCAGAACGAATAACTTCTGACATAATCGCCGCAAACTGTAAAGTGAACGTTACGACTACGAAAATGGCTGTTTCGATTGAATGGAGATTTATGCCGAAGTTTTCCGCTAACGCTGGAACACCATAATATACGAGGAATAATAAGACGATAGATGGTGTACAACGCATAATCGTTGTATATAAATTCGCCAATTTTCGCAGCAATTTTATTGAACTTAACTTAGCAGCAGCTAGTAGTAAGCCAAATATTGTGCCTAGCACAATGGAAGATCCTGCCACCAAGAAGGTAACTTTTAAAAACGGCAATAATAAAGGAATTGAGTTCCAAATGTATGATGCATCAAAATACTTCTCCATTTCCTCACCAACTTTTATATAATTCTCTTTCTAATCAATTATGCCTCGGCATAATTGCGGCCAGAATCGGCTTTGTGTTTGCACAAAGAACTCCTTTCCGATTCTGTGACATCCGCCGGAGGCTTTAGGCCAACAAATGTTTTTTGTACCGAAAGCGTAGCGACAGGTACAGATGTTTGGACACCTCGACTTCAGCTGAAAGAAGTTAATAAAGACTGCTGAGTATACTGACTCAACAGCCTTTTATTTGGTAGTAGCTGCTAACACTTTCTCTTCTAAAGAGGAGTCTCCTTTGATCAGCTACCGCCTATTAGCGCTTTACAGAATCTAACACTTCAAATAAATCTCGACCGTAAAACTTAGTGCTTAATTCATTTGTTTTCTTTTGCTCTTTAATTTTCGCTATAGCTTTATCGTAAGCATCTGCAAATTCTTGTTCCTTTTTATTAAACAGCGGCCATGTTTTAATAACGGCAAATTCGTTGTAAACTACGTCATCCTTTAAATTATGATATGGGCCATCTTCTGCTAAAACTTGTTGTTTAAATGGACCTTCAATCATGACACCGCCATCGACACGTTTTTCATTTACCCATTGCACAACATCAACAGTGAACGCATCTCCAGCCTGTAATTTCACATTATTATCTGGATTTGCTTTATTATATTCATCAATAATTGTGTATTGAGCATTATTCGCAGCAATTGGTGCTAATGAATAACCTTTTTTTGCAAAGTCGGCTAAAGTTTTTATACCTTCATCTTCTTTACGTAATACTAAACCCGCACTACTTAAGCCTAAAAATTCTTTAGGGAAAATAAACTTCTCTGTACGTTCTTGCGTAAAGAAGGCATTTTTTACTCCTACTTGATATTTCCCCTGCTCAACGCCAATTAGTAAATCATCACTAGTCGTGCCTACAAATTCAAACTTATATTCAGGTAACATCTCATCCACCAGCTTCATGACTTCCACATCGTAGCCTGTTGGATTTCCGTTATCATCTAGATAACTAATTGGCTTAGACGCCTGGTCAAATGCAACCTTCACTGTACGTACTTTCGCGCCATCCTCTGAATTTTTATCTGAAGCTTCACCTGAATTACAGCCCGCTAAAATAGCAAGTGAAGCCAACCCGATTGCTGCCAATTGAAAAATCTTTTTCTTATGTTTAAACATATATCATGTCCCCTTTTTCTCCATGGTTTTGTCATTGATTTTCATTCGATTTTTGCTGTTCTATTGCAGCATTTGCCAATTTAATAATTGTCATATCATCCATCGGTGGATTATGAAGTCCTGCACGAACATTTCGATAATAGCGCTGTAATGGATTTGTTAATTGTAAGCTTTTCGCACCTACTACACGCATTGCCTTATCGACGATTTCAATCGCCAAATTTGTTACGGTATGCTTAGCAACTGCCATTTCATTTGCTAAAAGCTCACGTCTAGATGGGTCATCATAAGCCTCGGCAACTCCATATAGTACAAAACGTGCTTGTTGTAACTTCAATTCAATATCGCCTAGAAGCTGCTGCACATTTGGTAATGTACTAATCGGAGCATTCAAGCTATTAGGTTGATGATGATTTGCAAAATACAGTGCATAATCACGAGCTGCTTGCGCAATACCTAAGTATGTTGCTGGGATATGTAGAATCCAACCATTTATCTTTCCACCACTTGGGTGACTCGGTAACTCTACTAAATGATTTGCAGGGACAATTACATCCTTTAAAACTAGGTCGTGGCTACTTGTGCCTCGCATTGCAGACATTTCCCAGTTTTCTTCAATTGAAAGCCCTTGAGCATCTTTATGAATAAGGAAAAAACCAATTTGATTTTTTTCCTCAATCCACGCTGATGTTAAGAAATAATCTAGCACCGGAGAGGCTGTCGTAAAGATTTTACGTCCGTTTAAGAGCCACCCTTCCTCTCTTGAAACAGCATATGTTCCTGGTCGCCCTCCACGTGTTGGACTCCCAGTTGCCGCTTCACTCACGGCCCTATTTATAATGGCACCGTTCTTTATTTCCTGAGCAAATGACCTTAGTAAATCGTCTGACCAAAGCTTTTTCTCATATATTTCGCCTACAACGCCTAATGTCCATCCTAGTGAGAGTGAAGCATTCTCGTCATAGCTTGCTAACGTTTCTTGAACGAGTACCATATCATAGACTGATAAACCTTCACCGCCATATTCTTTCGGTAAAGTTAGTTTTGGATAACCAATTTGCAGAAGTAGTTTATGTGCTTCGAATGGAAAACGAGATTGTTCATCTACTTCTTTAGCCTCAGCCTTGATTGGCTCAGAAATAGATGCTAGCTGATCTAGCCAATACTGCTGTTGCTTTGTTTTAACAAATAATTTCTTCAAGAAAATCTCCTTCTTCCTAAAATATATAAAACATATATATTTACTAAGAATTAAAGTTGTAAAAAAATCTCTAACTACATTTTAGTAGCGAGAGGATGAGTGGTACTGAATTTTCTGATTCGTTGACATTTATAATACTTTTCGCATTTAAAAATGTCAATGGGTTAATTACAAGTTTTTTTATAAGCTTTATATCCATTACTAATACGTCTTCTTTTTTTCACCAAGCCATATTTACAACATATGCTAACACTAAAGAAAGAGGTGCATGTATGACTAATAATATAAATCCATCCTTAAATAATATGCCCATTTCACCTATGACCCCTCAGGTTATTCAAACGAAATTTGGAGATATTAACGGAGATGGCTTACTTGAAACTGTTCTTTTGATGGGAACTAAAACTCCAGATAGCCCTTTGTGGAAAAAACTAACGCTTGCTATTTTTTATGGACAGACGCACCAATTCGAAAAAATAATGCTAAAACAAAGCGTCGGCTATAACCCAACCATTTTTTTAGGTGACTTCACAGGCAATCATCTAGAAGATATTCTAGCTATTTCTGACACAGGAGGTAGTGGAGGCATTATCAACGGTGAAATATTTGCCTCAATAAACGGCAAAATACGCTCAATTTTTGATGCAGTTTCTTTTAATAATAAGTTAAAGTACAGCGTTAATCATCAAAATCAATACAAAGTAGCCGTTCGTAGCATGAATCCAAAAAAACAATATATCATTGATTTACAATACAAAGGTCCGGATTATTTAGCAGAAATTTATAATCAAGACGGTACACTAAAGCAGCCTATTGAAGGATGGGTAGATCCAATCAGCGGATTGTATCCCGTTGACTATGAACGTGATGGAATATATGAGATTTTAGCTTATCAAGCTATAGCAGGCCGATTTCATGCCGATGGATTAGGTTATATAGAAAATATTTTGAAATGGGATGGCAATGAATTTATAGTTGACCGTCAAACTGTAGGGATTTTTGGAGAAGATTTAAAGTAAGTTGCATGCACTTATATAGGGGAAAAAGCAAGAATCTGTCCGATTTTCATGCAGAACAATCGAAATTGGACAGATTCGAACTTGCTTTTCCTACTAATAGGACAAGGTTTATTTTTCTACTAATGCAAAATAATTATTTTCGTGATCAGCAAAATTAAAAACCCTACCCATTGGCATCATTACTAAATCTCCTACTTTAACGCCCTTTGCTTGAAAATCCTGATATAAATTTTCTATATGATCGGCATAAAACATAATAGAAGGTGTCCCTAAATTTAATTCAGGCTGCATTTTCGCAATGATTTCTTTATTGTGTAAGACAAAGGTAGTTTGGGCTTCTTTAGTTGGAGAAATTTCAATCCAACGTACTCCTCCCTCTTCCTGGTCAGCAACTACAACAAATCCAACTTTTTCTGTCCAAAACTTCACGGCAGTTTCCTGATCATTTACATATAACATCACTTGTCCAATTTGTCGAATCATGAAACAATTCCCTCCTCTTTTGAGCATTAGTATATATCAAAAAGTAGCTTTATATGTCATATCTAACGGTTATCGTTTTAACTTCTTTCAGCGGATGTCACAGAATCGAAAAGGAGTTCATAAAGGATGTTAGTCTAAGCACAAAGCCGATTCCGGACGAATTATGCCGAGGCATAATTGATTATAAGTTGATGATATCTACAATTAAAGAACAGTTATTACAAAATACTTAACTTTTATTTTATTTCTGATAAAATGAGCCTAGTTGTCTATTATTTACCTCAAACGGTAAAGTATAGACTTATCACCATAACATAGGAGCATATTATCAAAAGTTTTCTGTGCGAAAGCGAAGCGACAGCAACAAATGTTTTCTGTGCGAAAGCGAAGCGACAAGAGATTGGTCACTAAGGCATCATCATATACTCGATTTTCGGTGATAAAACAAAGTTTTAAAATACTAATATTATAGTGAGGATCATTCAAGTGAAACAACTAAGTTTAAGAAAAAAGCTCATTTTTTCATTTTTAGCAATGCTTATCATCCCAACACTGTTAATTGGAATTCTGTCTTACCAAAGTGCGGGAAAGCAAATTTCAGAAGAACAACAAGCAAGCGCAGCCGAAAGTGTGCGTATGCTTAATACGAATATTACTAACACGATTGAGCCAAGAGTGAAGGACGTTCAATATTTTTCAAAAAAGCTCAATCAATCTTATTTACAAGAAGGTAAAATTCCAGAACTTAAATCTCTTTTCCACGAATACATCAATATGCATCCAGAGGTGGAGCTAATTTATATTGGAACCTCTGATGGCAGACTACTAGATGAGCCTGCTCAAAAATACCCTAGTGGGTTTGATCCGCGTACGAGACCTTGGTATAAGCAAGCTTTAGATAACAAAAACCAAGTATCTATTACAGCTCCATATATTACACAAACTACAGGTGATATCGTTCTTACGATTACTCAAGCTTTACCAGATGGCTCAGGGGTAATAGGGTTAGATTTAAATATATCTAAACTTAGTACCATCACGAATGATATACGCATTGGAGAAACGGGCTTTGCTTCACTTTTAGATAGCAATAAAACTTATATTGCACAACCAGATAAAGAAAGTGGCTCTGAAGCAACAGAAAGCTATATTACTAAAATCTATGAACAAGATAGTGGTACCATTATAGAAAAAGATCGCCAGCTACAATTTGTTACAAATAAGCTAACAGGCTGGAAAGTTGTTGGTACAATGTTTACAGCCGAAGCCGCAAAAGCCGCTGCTTCGACCTTTAATATCAACTTAATAATCATTGCTGTTTCTATTATTATTGGCATTATTTTTATGCTATTCATGATAAAATCGATCGTTAATCCGATCAATCGACTTAAACAAAGCGCTATAAAAATTAGCGAGGGTGATTTAACAGAGTTTATTGACATTCATTCTAAAGACGAGATTGGACAGCTCGGGGAAGCCTTTATCGCAATGAAGGTTAATTTAATAAACCTTATTCGTAACGTTGATCAAAGCTCCCAACACGTACAGACTTCTGCGCATGGATTATCTGCAAATGCCGAACAAAATATAGCTGCTTCAGAGCAAGTTACAGAAGCTATGCAACAGGTTGCTATCAGTACAGAAAAACAAACAACAGGTATTGACCAAAATGCTGTTTCTATTGAAGAAATCGCAAAAGGCGTAGTCGAGGTAGCCGATAGCTCTATGCAGGTTTCAGATTTATCTAGCCATGCTATAAAATTGGCCGATGAAGGTGGGCAAGCAGTAGAACAAACTGTGAATCAAATGATTTCTATCCATGAATCTGTGACACAATCAGATACAATGATTAAATCTCTCTATGATCGAACAAAAGAAATTGGATCTATTTTAGAAATTATTAGTGCTATTTCAGACCAAACAAATCTACTTGCCCTTAATGCTGCTATTGAGGCGGCGCGAGCTGGAGAGCATGGGAAAGGATTTGCAGTAGTCGCCGATGAAGTACGGAAGTTAGCAGAGCAATCCCATCAATCAGCAGAGCAAATTTCTACACTAATTACCGGCATTCAGCAAGATACCGCTAAATCTGTTCAAACAATGATTAAGGCTTCAGCGGATGTCCAAGATGGTTTACAGCTAACAGAAAATACAAGTACAAAATTTGCAAACATTATTAAGAGCCTACACGATATTGCTCCGAAAATGGAGGATATATCTGCATCTGCTCAAGAGATGTCAGCAGTAGTCGAAGAAGTTTCTGCAACAGCTATCGAGCTAACAGATCATGCAAAATTAAATGCTGCAGCGTCAGAGGAAGTTGCCGCTTCAACTGAACAAACGTTGTCCTCGATGCAGGAAATGGCTGCAGCCTCAAAAGCACTTCTCGATATGGCTGATGAATTACAAAGCTATGTAAATCGTTTTAAATACTAAAAATAAAAGCACGATGTTAATGGAGATTTTCCAAACATCGTGCTTTTCGATATTAACAATGTTATGCCGAGGCATAATTGATCTTTATTTATTTTCCTCATAACTAAATTGCCATTCAATACCGAATTTATCAGTAAGGGAGCCATAACATTTACTCCAAAACGTTTCTTGCAGCTCCATTTTAATCTTGCCACCATCTTTAAGACCGTCAAAAGCTTTTCGCATCTGAGCCTCATCGTCAGAAACAACGGCTAACGTTATATTATTTCCAGTCGTGAATGGATTGCCTGGAAATGTATCTGAGAACATTACCGTGCTACCAAAAATCGAAAGTCGTGTATGCATCACAAGATCTTTTGCTTCCTCTGGTAATGGATAGCTTGGATTTTGTGGTGAATCTCCAAATGTCATAATTTCAGGTTTGTTCGCATTAAAAACTTTCTCATAAAAAGATACAGCCTCTCGACAATTTCCATTAAAAATTAAGTAGACCTCTACTGCCATTTCCAACACTCCCTTTGTCATTTTCCGAAACAATTCTATTTTACATGGATAGCAAATAATAATACAAATTTTAGCTAAAACACTCAATAATAGTTTACCTTCCTACAAAGATTGCGGATTTTTACTAAATACTTTCCTTTTGAAATAATTCGCTTACCCTATTTTCCATACTATAACAACAAAATAGTATATCCTTATATTTCGCTTAATTCCTGTTCTTTCCTGCCGTTTTTTTATTTATTTAGATAAAAGCTTTGACATTTGCTCAAAAATAATGTAAATTACCAAATGACGAACGATTTAAATCAAAACTTAAAAAATATTCGTATTTTAGGAGTGTTTATAATGGATAACGTATTTGACTATGAGGATATTCAACTAATTCCCGCAAAATGTATTGTAGAAAGTCGCTCAGAATGTGATACTTCTGTTACTTTAGGCGGTCATACATTCAAACTTCCTGTTGTACCAGCAAACATGCAAACAATTATCGACGAAAGTCTTGCTGCGAAGCTTGCTGAAAACGGTTACTTTTATATCATGCACCGTTTTAATCCAGAGACACGTATCAATTTCATCAAAGATATGCAAGGTCGTGGATTAATTGCATCTATTAGTGTTGGTGTAAAAAATGAGGAATATCCTTTTATTGAAGAATTAGCGGCTGCTAATTTAGTGCCTGAATTTATTACAATCGATATTGCACATGGTCATTCAAATGCTGTCATTCGTATGATTCAACATATCAAAAAACATCTACCAAATAGCTTTGTGATTGCTGGTAATGTAGGAACACCTGAAGCAGTACGTGAACTTGAAAATGCTGGTGCAGATGCAACAAAAGTTGGTATTGGACCAGGTAAAGTATGCATTACTAAAATCAAAACTGGTTTCGGTACAGGTGGTTGGCAGCTAGCCGCACTACGCTGGTGTGCAAAAGCTGCAACGAAGCCTATTATCGCTGATGGTGGTATTCGTACACATGGTGATATTGCAAAATCTGTTCGCTTTGGTGCTTCAATGGTGATGATTGGATCATTATTTGCAGGTCATGAAGAGTCACCTGGCGAAACAATTGAAATCGAAGGTAAAACTGTGAAGGAATACTTCGGATCTGCTTCTGAATTCCAAAAAGGCGAGCGTAAAAATGTTGAAGGTAAAAAGATGTTTGTTGAACATAAAGGCAGCATCAAAGATACTTTAATCGAAATGCAGCAAGACCTTCAATCATCTATTTCCTACGCAGGTGGCAATAAACTTGATGCCATTCGAAATGTAGATTATGTAATTGTGAAAAACTCTATTTTTAATGGAGATAAAGTATATTAACAACTAAGGAAACCCAACCAAGAATGGAGCATATTCTTGGTTGGGTTTTTCTTTTGGTTTCGTTTTTCTATTCTGTAGGAGTTTTATATAGGGCAAATACTGAGCGATTTTGGTTCTTACCTAATCAGTTCTTCGGGCTAACCTGAGCAGTTTTGACTTTTACCTGATCAGTTCTTCAGGCTACCCGAGCAGTTTTGACTCTTGGCTGACTGTTCTTTATTTTAAAATGTAGCTTTCCAACAAAAGAAAAAATGCTACCAATTAAGAGTAGCATTTTCCTAAAGATTATAGCTTGTTAATAACAGCGTGGATCGTTTCTTTTAATTCTGCATCATGATCAGAAAGGTCTACAAGGTTTGCTACACGCTCACGTAATACTGGACGTTCAATTACAAGCTTTTCATCAAGAACTTGTACTAGTAACTCGATAACAAGACGATCACGTACGATCAATGCTTCCTCTAAACGCTCTGGTGTAATTTTTCCTTTTTTTGCTGCATTAGCCATTTTAAAAACCCCTTTTGAATTTTATATTCATGCACATCTATTTTAGCATACAGCTAATTTATTTTGAAAACTTTCTTTCGCGATTATATAGGCTCATCACCATAACATGTGGTTGATTTCCGTTCCGACTGGGCGCTTTGTAGCTGTCGCTTTGCTTTCGCTACAGAAAACATTTGCCGCTGACGCTTCGCTTTCGCACAGAGCAGAGCTTCCTGGGGGCGTCCGATGAGCCGCTTGGGGCAACAGATGTTTTTTTGCGCGAAAGCGTAGTGCTAACGTAGCGTCAGCAACATGTTTTGACTTTGCGAAAGCGTAGTGAAACGTAGCGTCAGCAACAGCAGGATGTTGGTCACGAAGGCGTTATCACAGGACGTGATGCTTTTAGCCTTTGTTCCTCTATATCGCTGATCCCCAAGGAGTCGCCCAGCCTTCACTCCAATCAACCTATATACTTAACATACGTTTTAACAAATATCATCCACAGCTTTTGGTGATAATCCAATATATACCAAACCTTTACAAATTAAACCTAATACATTTACGATAAAATGTTATATTCAAATCATAAAACGATGACGCTCAACCATATGATTATGTGTTATTTAGTTTTTTATATTCAATTAAAACGATTTACAAGATTGGAGGATTTCGATGAACCAAAAGAACACGACTTATTTACAATTAATTAAGGCTATACCTAAGTCTTTACAATTGTTTTTAAATGTTTGCCTTGTACTTTTAGCACTTATTTTATCCTTCCTACTTTGCAAAGAACTCATCCAATTTCTTAAAATTTTAATTTTCAACAACGATGGCGGAGACTATAAGCTTTTCCTCGCTAATATTCTTATTTTCTTTTTGTATTTTGAATTTATCACTATGATTATTAAATATTTTAAAGAGAATTATCATTTTCCACTAAGGTACTTTATATATATAGGGATTACGGCCATGATTCGATTAATTATCGTAGAACATGATCATCCCATTAACACCTTAATTTATTCACTTATTATTTTAATATTAATTGTAAGCTATTTTATTATTAATATTACGCCGCTGGAACGACCTGTACGCTCATCACTCTTTATGAAAAAAGAACAATAGCTTTATACTATTAATCTTCCTAAAATGCTGTAATGCAAGTTGGTTTATCAAGGACAAAGAAGAAAGTTGGCTGTGAACTACCCATCCTTCCTGGATAAGCACCAACCACAATATCAACAAAATGTAAAAAATCCTCTTCCTTCAATAATTTTTCAACGACTTTCATGTACATCCCCATCCTACACTAAAATTATTTTAAGGCACGTCTTTTCATAATTTTTTTACATTAATTTCAGCTCTTGATAATAACATATATTACCACATACAAATGGTACTGTATGTTGACAGTATTAAAACTTGAGGTAGGCTGGTGGAATATTAGTGCTTGTTGGTTTTGCATACCTTTTTTAGCTATACCCTTTCAGCTTCTCGAGCAAGTCGGCAGTAACTGAGTACACTATTCTCGTTAGCTCGTTGATTAGGGCATCAGGGAGTGATTACAAAGTGGGATACAACTAAAGGTAAAGCATAGAAAAATGATGTGAGCACACATATGGCTCAACTAAAAAAGGAATGGACTGCATGAATTATTGAAGGGAGACGGAAAGAGTGAATCTGATTGATGCATATATTCATGAAGTAACTAAAAGGATAAGCAAGGATAAGCGTGATAAAATCAGTCTAGAACTAAAATCTACTATTGAAGATATGTTACCTGAAGATTATTCAGAATCAGATATAAAGGACGTTCTTAATAAACTCGGTAATCCTGTAGAAGTTGCAGCAAGCTATCAAAAAACACCACGCTTTATAATTGGTCCAGAAGTGTTTGACACTTATATTAGGACAATAAAAATAGTTATTCCCTGGGCAATTTTAATTACAATTATTGTACAGATGATAGAAAGTATTGTGCTTTATAACGGAGAAGGTGCACTCCTAACTGCTATTATTAACACTATTTCTATAACTATCTCTCATATTATTTCAGTAATCATTTACGTACTGTTCTGGATTACGGTTGCTTTCATTGTCATCGAACGATCTGAAGGAAAAAACGTTCGAATCCCCCTTATTAAAAATAATCCAGAATGGACACCGGATGATTTAGCAAAAGTTAAAATAATCCCTAAAGAAAAAACGATTTCACTGAATGATAATATTTTAAGCTTCTTAGGCATTGCTATTTTCTCCTTTGCCTATTTTAATGCTAATTACCTTTTAGGAATCTATACTTCTCCCAATAAAGGCGGGTTGAAATTTGTTATGCCTATATTCAATCAGGATGTCTTACTGTCCTTCGCTCCAATCGTTTTATGTTGTATCGTTTTAAGTGTCGCTTTAACATTATGGAAATTGAAGGCTGGTCAATGGACAATGTTAATCGCCGTAACTAATGCACTTCTTCAATGTACAGGAGTCATTGTTTTTATCCTCATGGCTATTCATCCTGACCTCATACACAGTCCAGCCGTACCTTATATTGCTGCAATTACGGGAACGACCTCTGCTAAGATTTTGTTTGCTATAGACAGAATTTTATTCATAAGCATTGCTATTGCCATCATCGCAAATGCATTTGATATTTATAATGGCTTTAAAAAGGCTAGAATTTGAAAAGAACTAGAAATTTTGAGAGCTGACTCTTTTTTGTTGGCTCTTTACTTATTCATATATTTATCGCCCTACTAAGATACTTCATCAATTATGCTTCGCCTAATTGCGTCCGGATTCGGCTTTGTGTTTAGGCCTGCAGATGTCTTTTGCGCGAAAGCGTAGTGCTAACGTAGCGTCAGCAGCATGATGCAGGTCAGTTAGCCTAAAATCCTTTAAGTACTCCTTTCCGATTTCCGTGACAAAGCGTAGCGACAGGTACAAGTGTTTAGGCACCCGCTGAAAAGTAACATAAACCCGCATTCATCTCATACTTACAGAGGTGGGAGACTTCTGCTGAAGGAAGTTAAAATACCGTTATTCTCTAATGTTTTGTATAATAATAATGTTAATACATTCATAATAATCTGCACTAATTCAAACAGAATAAGGGGAAATAATTATGACTATTCTTCTTGTAGATGACAATCAGGTCAATCTATTTGTCATTGAAAAAGTATTAAAAAATGCAGGTTATGATAACTGTGTTTCTCTAACATCTGCCTATGAGCTTTTTGATTATTTACAGTTAGATGCACCAAATCCAACAGGAAATTCAGTGGATTTGATTTTATTAGATATTATGATGCCTGAAATCGATGGCATTGAAGCCTGTAAACGTATTAAGCAAAATAAACGATTAAAAGATATTCAAATTATCTTTGTCACAGCTCTAGAAGATAAAAACAAACTCGCAGAAGCACTTGATATCGGAGGAGTAGACTATATTACAAAGCCGATTAATAAAACCGAGCTTCTTGCTAGAATTCGAGTTGCTTTACGATTGAAGGCTGAATTAGATTGGCATACTCAGCAAGAAAAGAAAATACAATACGAATTAGATCTAGCAACACACGTACAAAGAAGCCTTTTGAGCGCTCCTTTAAATGAGGCTAATATTCAAATAGAAGTATCATATCTACCTTCTTCTAATTTAGCAGGGGATATGTATTATTGGCATAAAATAGACGATCACCGATACGCCATCATTTTGCTTGATATGATGGGACATGGTATCCCTGCAGCACTTGTTTGTATGTTTATTTCCTCTGTCCTAAGAGAAGCCGTTAAACAATTAGTAGATCCTGAATTAGTTATAAAAGAGTTAAACCGATATATGACACTTTTGCGAAACGGAAATGAGGACAATCTATTTTATTTCACAGCTATTTATTTAGTTATAGATACTGAACAAAAAATAATTGAATATGTGAACGCTGGTCATCCTTCTGGCTATGCTCTAGTTGATAAAATGACGCTCGTACCATTAAAACGAGGAAGCTGTGCAGTCGGCTTTTTCGATGAGATTGACGTGCAAAAGCAATTTATTCAATACAATGAAGATGTGCAAATTATTTTATATACGGATGGTGTGTTAGAGGCAATGGGACCATGTGAAATGGAATCCGAGAAGCATTTACAAACGCTAATATCTACGAAATGGGATTATTCTCAACGTCTGATCGACAATTTATTACCTAAGGAGAAACAAGAGAATCAATCAGAGGATATGTGTGTATTAAATATTCAAGCACAGGCTTAAAACTACATAAGATAGGGCTGTTACCTAAGTCTCTACTGTGGAGAAACCTTGGTAACAGCCCATTTTTCATCTCACTCTATCTTCTGATATATTTTTTCATTGCCTACGATTTCTTTATATTTTGGAATAATATCTTCAAATCGTATCGTCTCCTTATCTCCTAAGCATAAAAAACCATTATTACTTAGGCTTTCGGAAAACAAATGATGAACTTTGTTTTGTAACTCAGATGAAAAATAAATTAAAACATTTCGGCACATAATGACATGAAATTCATTAAACGATTGATCTGTTACTAAATTATGCTGTGCAAATATAATGTTTTTTAACAGTGACGGATGGAAATAAGCATATTGATAATCTGTTTTATAGTATTCGGAAAAAGCATGAATGCCACCAGCAAGCATATAGTTTTTAGTATATGCCTGCATTTTATTAATCGGAAATACTCCTTGTTTTGCCTTTTCCAATACTTGTTCGTTCATATCCGTAGCGTAAATAACGGCTTTATCCATTAACCCTTCTTCCTGTAGCATAATAGCCATAGAGAATACTTCCTCTCCTGTGGCACATCCTGCGTGCCATATCCGAATTTCAGGGTAATCTCTTAAATACGGTACAACCTCTTGGCGAAAAGCCTTAAAAAAACTAGGGTTACGGAACATTTCAGTAACATTTATAGAAAAATCGTTCAATAGTTGCTCTAAAAATCCTTTTTCGTGTATTGCTTTTTCAAGTACACGAGAAATCGTTGGGATATTATTCATCCTCATCCTATTATCAATTCTTCGTGATATAGAAGAGCGATTATACTGTCGAAAATCAAATCCTGACAAACGATAAATTGCCTCGAGTAATAAATCAATTTCTAAATCTGTCTGCGTTTTTTGCTGCAAAGGAAATTGGTCCATCTTATTAACTCCCTTTAGAAACTAGCCATACTCTTAAAACGGATATTAATTGATCTAAATTTAATGGCTTACTAATATAATCTGAAGCACCAGCCTCTAATGATTTATCTCGATCATTTTTCATGGCCTTTGCTGTTAAAGCGATAATCGGTAAATCCGTAATCTCCAGTTGTTTGCGTATAATCGACATCGTTTCATAGCCATCCAAATTTGGCATCATAATATCCATCAGAATAAGGTCAATCTCATCATTAGATTGCATAATATCTAAACACTCTATTCCATTTTTTGCAACTAAGATATTCATGCCTCGTTTTTCGAGTGCATTTTTTAATGCATATATATTACGATAATCATCATCTACAATTAAAATATTCTTCCCTTGAAAAACTTCTACCTCATGTTGAGAGAATTCCTGAATTTCCGATAGCTGCTCTTGCTCTTCTAACTCAAGTTCTTCATTAGTAGCCCCTACCTCATGAATAGCAAGTTCAAGGTATTTTTGCTCCTCAATTCCATTTGGCAAGCTTGGGATTGTCAGTGTAAATGTACTGCCTTGCCCCTCTTCACTTTGTAAAGAAATCCAGCCACCAAGTAATCTTGCAAGCTCTTTACAAATGGACAAACCAAGACCTGTTCCACCGTATTTACGCACTGTTGCCCCATCAGCCTGTTGGAATGATTCAAAAATTAGCTGATGCTTATCCTTCGGAATCCCTATACCTGTATCTGAAACTGTGATTTCTAACCAGTCAGCACTAATATCCTGCATATTATTTGTTAGCTGTTCTTGACCAAGCTGTTTAATTTTAAGATTAACAGAGCCTTGTTCTGTAAATTTAAAGGCATTTGATAATAAATTTTTCAATATTTGCTGGAATCTTTTTTCGTCCGTATAGAAAACATCCGTTACATTTTTATCTTTCGAAATATGGAATTGCAGATTGTTTTTCATTGCTACGGGTGCAAAGGTTTGCTCGATTTGAACAGGAACCTCACTCATATTCATTTCACCAAAACTAATATCTAGCTTGCCTGCCTCAACTTTTGATAAATCTAAAATATCGTTAATTAACACAAGCAAATCTTCTCCCGAAGAATGGATAACCTGTGCAAATTCAGCATCCTCTTCTGATAAATTGCTTTGGCTATTTTCGGCTAACATTTCAGATAAAATTAATATGCTATTCAGTGGTGTTCGTAATTCATGTGACATATTGGCTAAAAACTCAGATTTATACTTTGAATTTAGTAATAGCTGTTCCGTACTTTCCTCTAATTCTTTTTTAGCTTGTTCTAATTCTCTCGACTTTAACTCTGCCTCTTTTGTTCTTTCTTCCAATTGTTCATTAATCATTGTCAGTTCTTCTGTTTGCATCTGCAACTCTTCTGATTGTGCCTGAAGCTCTTCAGATTGCACCTGTAATTCCTCTGTCATAGCTCTTGATTCATTTAATAAACGGACAATTTCCATACGCCCTAGGACACTATTGATCGTTAATCCAAAGGTTTCGATAACTTGTTTCACTAATTGCTGCTGTAACTCATTAAAGCCAGTCATTGTAGCTAATTCAACGACAGCTATGACTTCATTTTCAAATATAATAGGGACGATAAAAATACTTTTTGGTGGTACTTCCCCTAAACCAGTGCCTATTAAACGGAACTCTTCTGGAATATCGTTATAAATTAAAATCTTTTTTTCTAAAGCACATTGTCCGATTAAGCCCTGTCCCAGTTTAAAGCTCTCAATTCCAACGTCATCCCTTGTATCAGCAAAAGCAGCTTTTTTTACAAACTGTATGTTATTATCAGTAGTTTCACGAACATAAAATGCACCAAGAGAAGACTGCGTTTTTTGCGCTATTTCCGAAAGAAAGGTTTCAGCTAATTTGGTGATGGCTGAAATACCTTGATATTTCGTGACAATTTCTGCGATATTCAGCTGTAGCCATTCTCTTCTCTCAAGCGTATCCAACAACTCATTTGTAGCAGCTGCAAGGTCATTGATCTCATCATTTGTTCTAACATGAATCCTTCCTTTCTGACTGCTCTTAGAAGCTGCGATTTCTTGAATCGTTTGCGTAACCTTTGTTAACGTTTTTACGATTGAACGAGAAATACCACTTGCAATGATAATCGCAACAACTGAAATAAATACAAGTATGCCAAGCAGTGTAAGTGTTACAATACCATTCCTTTTGTCCAACTCATTTACTTTAGCTTGCATAGTTGCAATTTCCGCTGAACGGAGTGATTCAAACTGATCTCGTACGGTTGCCATATCTTTGCGACCCATATCCACTTTATAGAGTTCATATAACGCTTCTGTATTGTTTTCTTTTTTAAATTTAATAGAAGGCTCTTCTGACGTTGTAATCCAATGCTCTATTGTCGCCTTTATCTCATTTAACTCCTGTTGTTGTGTTGGTTTATTTTCTAAAAGCTGATAAAGTTCATCAAAATCAGATTTCCAACTTTCACTAGCTTTGTTATAAGGCTCTAAATAGCTTGATTCACCTGTAATAATAAAACCCCTAAGGCTCGACTCCATATCTAAAATGTTTTTTTCAATGCGATTGGTTAGAGCATGTACATTTGAGTCATTCTTAATAATATAATTTCTTTCTTTTTGTAGAGAGGTAATTTGATTATTTAAGATGATCACTGATGCAAGTAAACAAAGTATGATAACAATATAGCCTAACGTAATTTTAGTTCGTATACCTATCTTAAATTTATTTAACATTTGTTTTCCTACCTTTATCTGTCATAAACTCTATAACTAGTATCATTGTACATCAAAAAGTAACAAAGTTTCTTCCTCTTAGGTTAAGAGAGTAATCTCTTTCCGAGAAATACTTAACAAAATTTACTTTGAAAGAGTTCATCACCATAACGTGGGGTTGATTTCCGTTCCGACTGGGCGCTTTGTAGCTGTCGGTTTGCTTTCGCTACAGAAAACATTTGTTGCTGACGCTTCGCTTTTGCGCAGAGCAGAGCTTCCTGGGGGCGTACGATGAGCCGCTTCGCTGCAGGGTCTCATCTGTGACGCTAATCCCCAAGGAGTCGCCCAGTCGGAACGAAGATCAACTTTTATTCATTGAATACGTTTTAACAAATGTCATACCTAACTTCCGGTAATGATCCATTAAAAGTTAATAAGTCTCATATTCTTTTCATATACATATTATATTGGCCAATTTTTCCAAGGCATAATTGATATTAAGGAGAGAACAATTGTGGACATTTACGTAAGACCAGGGGATTCTCTTTGGCGTTTCAGTGAAGTGTTTAAAATACCTCTTCAACTAATTATAGATTCGAATCGAAATATTAAATCTCAATTTTTAAGGGTCGGACAACGCATTCGAATTCCAGGGTTTGTGACAGTCAATTATCAAATCAAACAAGGAGATACGTTTTGGCAAATAGCCCAAAGTAGAAATCTCCCATTAGGAGCTATCTTGCTTGTCAATCCCGGTCTTAATCCAAATCAATTACACATTGGACAGACAATTCGCATTCCCCAACGAATCACATGGAGGCTCGTCAATGGTAAACAAAATTATTCTTACACGATTATGATGAATGATATCAAAAAGCTACTCGATGCTTATCCATTTCTACAAAGCTCTACGATAGGACATTCTGTTTTACAGCATGAAATTCCAGAGCTTCTTATCGGGAACGGAACTAAGCGTGTCCATTATAACGGCTCCTTTCATGCGAATGAATGGATTACGACTCCGATTATTTTAACTTTTATAAACGACTACCTACTCTCACTCACCAATCAAAGTACAATTCGCGGTTTATCTCCATTACCACTTTACCAGCAAACAACCCTTTCTATAGTTTCAATGGTCAATCCCGATGGTGTCGATTTAGTATTACAAGGACCACCTAATGACGACGCATTAAGAAATCAGCTTATTACTTGGAATAACGGTAGCACCGATTTCTCAGGTTGGAAGGCTAATATAAATGGTGTCGATTTGAACGATCAGTTTCCTGCAAAATGGGAGCTCGAACGTGCACGAAATCCGAAAGCACCTGGACCAAGAGATTTCAGTGGACAACGACCTTTGTCCGAGCCAGAGGCCATTGCTATGGCTGACTTAACAAAAAAACGCGATTTCGCCAGAGTTCTTGCGTTTCATACACAAGGTAGAGTGATTTATTGGGGTTTCGAAAATCTCGAACCACCAGAGTCAGAAATCCTTGTTAATGAGTTTAGCCGGGTCAGCGGCTACGAGCCTATCAATTCAGCAGGCAGTTATGCGGGCTATAAAGATTGGTTTATTCAAGATTGGCGTAGACCTGGCTTTACTGTTGAGTTAGGTAGTGGTACAAATCCACTTCCACTCAGCCAATTCGACGACATCTATGAAGAAACATTAGGTATATTCCTTGCAGCATTGTATATGTAATAAAATGAGCCGTGTGAAAACAAATTATGAAATCGAAGTAACCATCACAATTCAATGCTAAATAAATATCTCCAATCCCCTTTTACTTCTAAAGTGAATGGGGATTTTTTAACCCCTAATAATTACACCCGACAAAAAACTGGACGTATTTGGAAAAATTACTTTGACAGGTAGAGTAATGTTTGCTAATATTACTCTAACAGATAGAGCAATAAAAATTAAGTAGGTGACTTATGGTTCGAAGTGACATCATCCGCGGACACTTGGATTCCATTATTTTAAGGTTAATTTCAGAGAAAGACCGTTATGGTTATGAAATTTCTCAGGAAATAAGTATCCGCACAAATAATCGATTTCAAATTAAAGAAGCAACTTTATACGCAGTTTTTCAACGTCTTGAGAAAAAGGAAATTATTGAAGCCTATTATGGTGATGTTTCACACGGAGGCAAAAGAAAGTATTACCGTATTACCCCGTTAGGTAAAGCTTATTTAAATGAGCTAGTAAAAGAGTGGTCGGAAGTAAAAGAAATTATCGACTTATTTATGGAGGGCTTAGAATGAAAAAAATAAAAAATCATATTGATGAGCTTTTTAAAGACATTCCTCGTAATAAAGAAACAGAGATGGTGAAACAAGAAATCATTCAAAACCTTGAAGAAAAAGTATTTTATTTAATGGATCAAGGGAAAGAACAAGAGGATGCCATCAACAAAGCCATCGTGGAGTTTGGAGATATTGAGGATTTAAAAAAGGAATTAGGCGTGAAGGAGCCCGGAAAGAAAAACATGTCTAAATTAAATTTAGAATTCTCTATATGGGGTAGTGGCTTAATTATTGCATTTTTTGTTTTTATTAATCTTTACTATACACCAAATACAATTTGGGCAATCTATCCGATCTTCGCAATATTATGGTGGCCATTATCTATGTACTTCGTTTGGTCACGTAAGAAATGGAGTGAATAAAACATGAAAAACATTATTAGCTTTTCGATTGTAGGTAGTTTGATGACAATGATTTTTTTAGCAATCGTTAATTATACGACGTCACCTCAGGAGCTTTGGTTTATTTACCCATGCTTACTTGTTTTGCTATGGCCAATAACGCTATTCTTTATGTCTAAAAAAATGTATAAACAATATTCTCTTGTTTGTAGTGCCATGATTATTGCTTTTCTGATCATTGAAAATTATTTATACTCACCCGATTATATATGGTTCATTTATGCGGTTTATCCAATCATCTGGTGGCCAATTCTTATGTATTTAGAGGAAAAAGCAAAAACATTAAAAATTGCACTGATAGGCTGTGCAAGTACCATTATTTATTACTCCTTATTAAATATTATTTTATCCCATCCATACCCTTGGGCGATCTATCCATCATTTTTAGTAATTTGGTGGCCCTTAGCTTTATACCACGCGCAACGCAAAACGTTTGTAGCATTCTCTGTTACCGCTACAGTTCTTATCAGTATCTTTTTTATTACAGTAAATATTGTCTCTTCACCAGGCGTAATATGGGCGTTTTATCCAATATTTGTAGTCCTATGGTGGCCCCTTAGCATGTACTTTTATGTTTATAAAAGAAAAATGTACAATTCAACAACTCTTCCTAAAAAAGTCTAAAAATTTCGATTATATTTCACTTTCACAGAGGTAATTAGATGAAAAAGATAATGAAATTTATAAAATACACTGTAATAATTACAATCGTATTACTCATAACAGCGCTTTTATTCCCTACATGGACTTCCCATATTAAAGGTAATAACAGTGTAAGTGCATTAGAGCAAGTGAAGATAAATGGAAGTAATCATGAAGTTATGATTCGTGGCAAAGATAAAGATAATCCCGTTATTATTTTTGTCCATGGAGGGCCCGGATGTTCGGAAATACCGTATGCCAGTAAGTATCAAAACTTATTGGAAAACAATTTTACGGTCGTGAATTACGACCAAAGAGCAAGCGGAAAATCATATCATTTTTTTGAGGATTATTCTAATCTTTCGTCAGACTTACTCGTAGATGACTTATTGGCCTTGACGGATTATATATCAGATCGTCTTGGCAAAGAAAAAGTAATATTAATTGGCCATTCTTATGGTACGTATATTGCAACGCAAGCTGCCTCTAAAGCTCCTGAAAAATATACAGCCTATGTTGGAATTGGACAGATGAGTGATATAGTAGGAAGCGAAATTGACGGTTTGAACTACGTTATTCAGCAAGCAGAAAAAGCTGGCAATACAGATGATGTTCAATATTTACAAGAGTTAACTGAACAAATTAAAAATGGTGAGCTGTTAACTCCACGGAATTATGTTGCAAAATATGGTGGATCTTCGAGACTTATTGATAACCCTGATGGGAATATCATAAATATGTTATTCAGTCGTGAGTATAACTTATTAGATTTGATTCGTTACAACTATGGGCTTTCCAATTCTCAAAAAACTCTATTAGAGGAAGTAATGCAAAACCCATTACCTACTAAAGTAAAAAAACTTGAATTACCATTCTATTTTGTTATGGGTAAATATGATTATAACACTTCATCTAATGCAGCAAAAAAATACTTTGATATGATTGAAGCCGATAAAAAAGAATTTATTGACTTTGAACAATCAGCTCATTATCCACAATTTGAAGAGAAGGAAAAATTTTATGAATGGATGTGCGATACATTTTTGAAATAAATGGCACCATAACGTGTGTTTGATTTCTGTTCCGACTGAGTGTTTTGTTGTTGCTGACGCTTCGCTTTCGCACAGATAAAACATTTGTTGCTGACGCTTCGCTTTCGCACAGATAAAACATTTGTTGCTGACGCTTCGCTTTCGCACAGATAAAACATTTGTTGCTGACGCTTCGCTTTCGCACAGAGCAAAGCTTCCTGGGGGCATCCGAAGAGTCGCTTCTGTGTTTTACAATGACGAGAAATCAATTCCCTTAAGGATATCGATAGTAGCTCACATTATTTATTTACTATATAATTTAGTTATTAAATATTTTAATGGGCTGTGATACTATGTCAAAAAATGATCAATTGCACAATGTGGAAATCATTATGAAAGAGATGCTTGAAATACAGTATACATCGAAAATGTTTGTAAATCTTTTATCTGAGGGAGAATCATTATCTCAAAACCAGCTGATCCTCCTACTTCAACTAAAGATTAATGGTGGTATGAAAGCAACAGAAATTGCTGAATTCTTTAGTGTGACACCAGGAGCCGTTACATCGATGTGCGATAAGCTGGAAAAATTAGAATTAGTAGAGAGAGTTAGAGAGAAAGAAGATCGTCGTGTTGTAAAAATGATTTTAACTAATAACGGTGAATTGAAGGTTCAAGATTTATTTTTAAAGTTTCCACAGGAAAAACTGATAGACATGGCAACAATATTGCGTGAGGTTAATCAGTTAATGAAAAAAAATTTTTAGGATTTCATAAAATTGAAGTCCTTTTTTTATTGCCCAGAAAATATGCGAGAACTAATTTAACGCATTAGGTTCTTGACAAAATGAAGTTACATATACTTTAATTAATATATGTTTTAATAATTAAAATATATAACAATTAAATTATACGAGGTGATTCTTTTGATTCAAAAACAACGCACGGTAACTCTTACAAATGGCCATATTACAGATTTAGCAGCAGATTGTGAGCAATTAAATATCCGTGGATTCGTTACTTTACATCAAGAGGTACGTGTAAAAAAAATCTCTACTCATGGTCATAGCTCTTTTCATTCCCGCGTTAAAGCACAGATTTTAAATAGTACAGGATCCTGTACTCTAAAAGATTTTTGTGAAATTAATGAGATGAAAAGTGCCGGGAGCTTAAATATGCGTAATGGGCAAGTAACAAAATTGAATAGTTCTGGGAAGTTGACCATTGAACAAAATTTAGAGGCTGAAACTGTAGATGCAATCGGTATTGTGAAAGCAACAGAAATACTAGCCAAGCTTTTTCATTTAAAAACGTCTGGTGAAAGTAAAATTGGGGAACTTATAGCAGATGAAATATGCATAGAAAAGGATAAAATCTCTGTCCTTCCATTATTAAAGAAAAAATTAATTTGTCATTGTATAAAAGGAAAAAATGTACGTCTTTCCGATACAAATGCGGAAATTGTGGAAGGAGATGTTGTCATCGTGGGAAGTAATTGTAGAATAAAAACACTTTATTATATGGATAGCTATTCAATCGCTCCCAATGCTAAAGTGCAACAAATTGTACGGAGGGAGAAGGAATGATTTTAAAAAAATTCGTTCAGATCTTTTTTTGCTCGCTGGCACTTCTTGTGTTATCTGTCCTCTATGTTGGTTTGGTCTTAAGTGCATTATTATCAATACTAGCAGGTATTTTGCGAACATTTGGCCTTGAACAAATAAAGATGGGCATTTGGTATGGCGTTGAGCTTCCAGTCATCTTCAGCATTCCCCTAGCCCTCCTTGTATCCTTACTCCTGTTTTGTTGCTCAATATATGTTAAACGCTCTGCCCTATTCTGCCTTTCGAAGATTAGGTATTAACATCGAAAAGTACATCTTTTGGTTAATCAAAAGATGTGCCCCTTGCCGTTGTGATTGCAAGAATCTTAATATTTTTATTCCTTGATTTAAGTCAATGCTGCATCATGATCATCCTTTTAAAATTAAAACAACACTAAAAGGAGGATTTGATATGGATACAATACTACTCGGACATTCCAACCGACGAAAATCGGCTTTAATTGGAGGAACTGCTCTCATCATCCTGGCACTTGCCGCATTTTTTTCCTATGGATTTGTCCATGAAAACCTTGTGCTGCAAGGAGATGCCACTGCTACTTTTAATAACTTAAAGTCATCAAATACACTTTTCGAAGCTGAAATTTTCGGTTGGGTGATCATCTTAATTACTGACATTATAGTTACCTGGGCGTTTTATACTTTTTTAGAGCCCATTAATAGAAGCCTTGCATTGCTCGCAGCATGGTTCCGCCTCACCTACACGACTATATTAGGCGTTACCATTCTAAACTTAGTCTTTGTATTACTTCTTTCTAATGGCACAGATAATTTTTCATTTAATAGTGATCAACTTCAGGCACATGTCATGCTTTTTCTTAAAGCATTTGAAACAATTTGGGCTATTGATTTGATTATTTTTGGAGGGCATCTTCTGGTTATTGGCCTTATTGCTTTCAAATCATCCGAAATCCCTAAAGTCATTAGCATCTTATTGTTGCTTGCCGCAATAGGCTATATCATTATTAATGTTTTTATCTCGTTTTTTTCACAATATGATGAGGTTATTTCAATTCTTAAATTTATATTTAATGTACCCATGATTTTAGGAGAGTTGGGCTTTGGTATATGGTTGCTAATTAGAGGAGGAAAAGTCTCTAAATCTGTATAACATCCTCTAACATTTAATTCGCTTCTTAATTCTACTTAAAGATTCTGGCGTAATACCAAGGTAACTCGCCAATTGATGTTGGGGTACACGATCAGCTAAATAAGGTCGCTTCTGTAATAATGATTTATAGCGTTCTTCTGGTGTAGATGCAATAAATGAAGCTAATTCATCTTGCATCTCACCAAAGCTATGCTCAATCATCATGCGAGTCATTGCTTCCAATTGGGTATATTTGTGATACATATCTTTTTCAGTTTCAAGATCACCTACGACCAATATACAGTTCTCTAAACAGGAGAAGGTGTACGAGGATGACTTATCCTGTTTATGATGATTCATATTCGAAATGGCTTGTTCTTCTGTATAGAAATTAGATGTGACTTCCTTTCCAGCTTCATCTACAGCATGCTGCCTAATACATCCCTTTAATACAAAATAACATTTAGTTGGAACGTCTCCTTGTCTAAGGAGGATTGTTCCTTTTTTAAATTCCTCTATTTGTATCTCTTCAACAATCGCTTGTTGTTGTTCTTCATTAAGAGTCGAATACTTCATCATATACTTCATCAGTATTTTTCTCATCTTACTCTCCATTCAATTTTTTTCGTTAGATCATTGTGATTTTGTCATTAATTAATGCCTATTTAAATATATTAGTTAATATGTTCGGAAATTCCTACTACAGCTTATTTTAACTCATCATCAAAATTTGGGATGAAAATTGTTAAAGCATATGCCGTTGAATATAAAGCGATTGGAGTGGAGACCGGGTGACTCCTTGAGGATTAGCAGCTCATCGGACACTTCAGAGAAGCGCCCAGTCTGAATGGAAATCAACTGCACGTTACGGTGAAGAGCCCTATTTTTGGCAAAAACATGATTGAAATAAAAAAATAGAACCTTCAATCCAAAATTAGAATGAAGGTTCTTATTATATTTTGTAGAAACAAACGCTTAGATGCTTTGTTAGTACATCAGATTTTAATTTAAACGAAGCGCTTCGTCTGTTGATTCATTAACTTCCTTAAGAAGCTCTGGGTTTTCTGCTAATGACTTGCCATAAGATGGAATCATTTCTTTTAGTTTAGATTCCCATTCGTTAACATGTTGAGGGAAGCATTTATTGATTACCTCAAGCATAACGTGAACAGCAGTAGAAGCACCAGGAGAAGCTCCAAGTAATGCAGCGATTGAGCCATCAGAAGCACTTACAACTTCCGTACCAAATTGAAGCGTTCCTTTACCACCAGCTTCAGTATCTTTAATAACTTGTACACGTTGACCAGCTACAATAATATCCCAATCATCGCTCTTAGCATTCGGGATGAAATCACGTAGCTCTTCCATACGTTGTTCTTTAGATAACATAAGTTGTTGGATTAAATATTTTGTTAATCCCATTTCTTTAACCCCTGCCGCTAATAACGTTGTAATATTATGCGGTTTTACAGAAGCAAATAAATCCATATTTGAACCTGTTTTTAAGAACTTAGGTGAGAAACCTGCGAACGGTCCAAATAGTAATGATTTTTTGTTATCAATATAGCGTGTATCAAGATGCGGAACAGACATTGGTGGAGCACCAACTTTAGCTTTTCCGTATACTTTCGCATGATGTTGTTCAGCAACTTCTTGGTTTTTACATACTAAGAATAATCCACTGATTGGGAATCCACCAATATGTTTTCCTTCAGGAATACCTGATTTTTGTAGTAATTCTAGGCTTCCTCCACCAGCACCAAGGAAGACAAATTTTGCTGAATGGTATTCCATTTTACAGCCATTTTTGTCGTGCACTCGTACTTCCCATGAACCATCGCTAGTACGTTTCATGCTTTCAACACTATGGTTGTAGTTGATGTCAACGTCTTTATTTTTTAAGTGGTCGAATAACATACGTGTTAATGAACCAAAGTTAACGTCTGTACCAGTGTCAATTTTTGTCGCAGCGATAGCTTCATCTGCTGGACGATCTTGCATAATAAGAGGAATCCATTCCTTTAGTTTTTCTGGGTTATCAGAAAATTCCATACCTTGGAATAAAGGATTTTTTGTCATTGTTTCATGACGTTTTTTTAGAAACTCTACATTGTCTTTCCCCTGTACTAAACTCATATGAGGTAAAGGCATAATGAAGTCCTGTGGATTACTGATCAGTTTGTTGTTCACAAGATAAGACCAGAACTGTTTTGAAAGTTGGAACTGCTCATTAACTTTAATCGCTTTGCTAATATCGATTGATCCGTCTTTTTTCTCTGAAGTGTAGTTAAGCTCACAAAGTGCAGCATGTCCAGTTCCCGCATTATTTAATTCGTGAGAACTTTCTTCACCAGCTTTATCAAGCTGCTCAAACACTGTAATTTTCCAATCTGGCGCTAATTCTTTGAGCATTGTCCCCAAAGTTGCACTCATGATTCCGGCACCAATTAAGATAACATCTGATTTAATTTGTCTGTTACTCATTTTTACCTTCCTTATATATTAAGATTTGCAGAAAGGATGTAAGCTCTCCCACTTAGATGTCACAGTAAGCCTTAGAGTAACCTAGGAGTACACCTTTTCTGTATCAATTATTACCTTATTGCAGTGTATCATAATTACATAAAGATTAAAATATCAACTATCTATATGAGAGTTATGTGCATTTTTCGAGCCTTTTCCTTAATAAATCAAGAGAAAAACCTCCTATTCCACCACAAATAAGACTAACCTTTATTTAAGTTTTATGGAATAATTGACCTAAAATTGGCTAGCATTTTCATATAATAATGAGGATTTTTTAAATATTATATCTATATAATAACATAAAAATATGGAACCAGTCTTGTTTTTGCACCGGCTCCACTACATACGAAAAACACCGAATTTTTCCAATACTTTCTAGTGTATTATTTCTTTTTTTATTCTAACCAAAAAATCAAATCTCATCCTATTTTAAACTGTACCCTATAAGATAGACACTTTGAAAAAAGTCTATCCTATAGGGTACTTTTGTTTATAATGAGAAAAAAGATGTCGGAGCGAAATGAAATGACGAAAAGATTATTTACTAAAAAAGAGCAAGAACAACTAAACTGTAATC